>SKGY01000069.1 GCA_007117235.1 Balneolaceae bacterium | reverse complement strand
GATTCGTCAGTCTGCTGAAACAGATGTTCCAAGAGAAAGTTTCTAATGGTTTTTCTGGACACTAATATCTGTATTTTTTATTTAAACGGAACTGCACCCTCAGTACGTGATAATCTTTTAAACACTCCACCTAATGAAATAAAAATACCGGTGATTGTACATTCGGAGCTTATTTTTGGTGCATTAAAAAGCAATCGAAGGAAAGAAAATTATCAAAGAGTACAGCATTTCCTACAGCCTTTTGAAATAGTAAACTATTCATACGAAATATCTGAAACGTACGCTGAGCTAAGGTTAACAACAGAAAAAAATGGACAGGTTATTGGACCGAATGATCTTCTGATTGCTTCCATAGTGGTTGCTAACAACGGGGTTTTAGTCACCAGAAACATCAAAGAGTTTTCACAAATACCACAGCTCAAATTAATAGAATGGTAGCCTGAGAGTTAGCACCGATTAATAAATATGAATCCAAGACATTCCACATAACGATCATTCGTTTTTCTGAAATTGTAACTCAAACCCTGTCAACTCTCCTCCGAAATAGAAGAAATTTTTGTATATATCGGGTCCAAATATTTTGATGATGCAAAAAAAGTCAGACTACATATTTAAATACCCCCCTAATCTGCAAGAGCTGGATCTTGCAACTATGGTAAGCATGTATCGCGACAGAGGTGAGCCAAGGAAAGCCACACCGGGTAAATATCTCGCCTGTTCAGTAACGCACAAACTTCTTAAGGAGGCCAAGTGGTGGTTTGGACTTTATTACAGCCAATCAGCCTGGGATAGCCTGCTCACAAAGGGGTCTGAGGGGTATCCACTAACCGAGGGTGAGTTAAACGTTTTAGGGTTAATTATAGCTTCTGAAGAGCCGCCTCACAGAGAGTATGTTGAGAAAAATATTGGTTTGCTCCCCAAACTGGCCTATCTCATTGTCAACGACATTAAACAGTTTGGATTTATACTGGAAGATGAACACGGTTTTTTACGAATTACCCCAAGAGGTGAGCGAGCACTACAGGGATTAGCCCGACGGCTCTATGAAAAAAGATTCACTCCGGAAATGCTCTATGCGTTTCAAACCGATGATGATCTTAAAAAAGAAGAGAGTACAAAAAGCGATCAAGCTACCCTATTCTAATAGATTTTTTAATTGCTTCGAACTTACTCAGGAAGAACCGGTGATTCCCGGACGTGTATCTTTGCAAATGAAAACCGTATCTTTGTGAGCTCAATAAATCACAGACTTACAACTCCCATTTTTTCATGGATCAATACCTTCAGGAAATCATAAGAAAAGCATTGATTGAAATGAATCTCGATGAACAAGAGATTCCGGATATTCAAATTGAGTCGCCAAGGGATCCGTCTCATGGTGACGCAGCAACGAATATTGCCATGCTTCTCGCGAAGCCGTTGAAAAATAATCCGCGAAAAATTGCTGAACAGCTTGTAAACTCATTAAAAGTTGACAAAAATAGAATTGCCGCCATAGAGATTGCAGGACCGGGCTTCATCAACTTCAGGTATTCCGATTCTTATTTATACAATGAACTCGAATCACTACTTGATTCTAAATCAGCTTACGGAAGTACTGATGATAACAGTGGTAAAAAAGTGCTAATTGAATTTGTTAGTGCAAATCCAACAGGCCCACTTACCGTAGGTCATGGGAGAAACGCAGTTTTAGGTGATACCGTAGCCCGCCTTCTCGAATGGACCGGTGCAGACGTTCACCGTGAGTACTACTTTAACAATGCAGGCCGGCAAATGCGTGTATTGGGTCAAAGTGTTCAGGCGAGGTACCTGCAAGAACTTGGGAAAGATGCAGAACTGCCCGAAGGAGGATATGAAGGAGGATACATCACTGAAATCGCCAAGGCCTTAATAAAGAAGCATGGTGATTCGCTCGTAGATGAAAAGGATGAATCACTTTTTAAAGAGAGTGCTGAGTCAGCAATTTTTGATGAGATCAAAAAAACACTGGACCGGATGAATATCAAAATGGATTCATTTTTTAATGAACACACGCTATATGAAGACGGTTCAATCGAAAACACAATCGAAACACTCAGAGAAAAAAATCTGGCGTATGACAACGATGGAGCTGTCTGGTTTAAAACAACTGAGTTTGGCAAAGACAAAGACACAGTGCTGATAAAAAGCACAGGCGAGCCTACTTATCGGCTTCCTGATATCGCTTACCATGCAAACAAATTGGAAAGAGGCTATGATCTCTGCCTGGATGTTTTTGGAGCTGATCATATCGACACCTACCCGGATGTGTTAAATGGGATTGAGGTTTTGGGATACGATAAATCGAAAGTAGATGTATTGGTTTACCAGTTTGTTACACTGGTTAAAGATGGCAAGCCTTTCAAAATGAGCACCCGTAAAGCTAACTATGTAACGCTAGATGACCTCATGGATGAGGTTGGCGAGGATGTAACACGCTTTTTCTTTTTGATGAGATCGCCTAACACGCACCTGGAGTTTGATGTTGCGAAGGCGAAAGAGGCCGGTGAAAAAAACCCCGTTTTCTATCTTCAGTACGCCCATGCAAGGATTCAATCAATTCTGAGGAAGGTTGACGAAATTGCTGATTTTACCGGAAAAGCTGATCTAAAAGTTCTTACCCATAAAACTGAGATCGCACTCCTAAAAAAACTACTGAGTTTTCCTGAGGCTGTATCTCTTGCGGCTTCTCACCGTGAGCCCCACAGGTTGATTACTTACCTTAACGAATTAGCTTCAGAGTTCACATCATTTTATCACGACTGCAGAATTGTTGGTGAAGAGGAAAATCTGATGTTTGCCAGAAGTGAATTGGCAAAAGCCACTGCTACTGTTCTTGCAAACGGACTTACAATTTTAGGTATTACTGCACCGGAAAGTATGTAGAAAAAATGGTTTCTCAGGTTGAAATTATCAGCGCTGGTTTACTCTGCTATCAGTTTGGTAAAACAGACAATACCTTTCGTGAACTGATCTTCTACCCTGAAACCGGCTCTGCCGAATAATTCATTGCTTTCATCAACAGTCCAGAAGTTTATCCCTCCAAGTTCAGCTGAACTCTGCAGCAGCCGAGCAACCCAGTGATTGGCCTTGACGAGGTGCATCATAAAGAATGTTCCTCCTTCCTTTAGAACTCTTCTGCACTCGAACATCACTTTCAGCTCATCAGTAAGTTCATTAAGTGTACCGCCCATCATCAATCCATCAAAGCTTTTTCCAAAAAACGGCATCTCTCTGGCATCAGCACGAATGAACAGAATATTCGTTTGATCAGCTTCTGCTTTAAGCCGGGCCTCGGTTAACATCACTTTTGAAAAGTCTAAAGCGACGTGAAAACTATCCGGACAGTGTTTTTTTAGCGTTCTTGCATAAAGTGCCGTTGAACAACCCACATCAAGGTATTTTTCTTCTGCCTTTGGCGTCATCCACTCAGTTAGCAGATTTTGCTCCTCTTCGATAGGAAATTCATCACCGGTAAGCAGAGAGAGTGAACGTTTCCTCCAAAGGTCCTCATATACGGAAGCGGTAACCTGCCAGTGATTTGTAGATTGAGCCAGTGAATAAGATTTTTCAGTTGGCAGCAGATCAATGATATTATTCTTGATCAGGTACTCATCACCTTTGCCAGAGCTTATGGACCCATTAAATGGCTTAGAGAGGTTTGATACCTCTTTCGGGATGTCGATGCTTTCAGAGTCGAATAGAGGTGAACGTACTTGAAAATTCATAAGTGAGTGAAAATTATTGATGAGTTGAAACAATTGTTACGCATTCATCTACTCAGGGTTACGAATTCAAGTTTCACCACTCACCAATTAACTGAAAATTATTTTGTCAATCGTACTGCTTTTACCCCACCCAATCCTGTTGCAATGAAAAGATTATTCTCGCGGTAAGTTACGTGGTTCACAGACTCTGAATCACCAAACTGCAGACTGCCTAAAAGACTCACACTAAACTGGTTGCCGGACGAATAGTCATTCAAATTCATGCTTGCTTCAGCAACATAAACACCGGCTTCGCCATTTGAGATAAAAATGAACTCTTCGTCACCTGAAACTGCATTTGTTTCAACCCTGTCAGGATCCAAACCTAGATTGGCGGCATTGGGCAGAGGAATAGTGTGTAAAATATTTCCATTATTCAGATCCATGATATGTACACCTGATTGCCCTGCTGCAATAAGGGCCAACTCACCAATAATTTCTACAGTATTTTTAGCTTCAGGAGTATTTGCACCTGAAAAAGTATATGTACCGACAATCTGCATTGTTGAACGGTTGAATTTATGAATAGTACCATTACTCCCACCACTTAATACTACAACCCAATCATCATTAACATCTACCCATCTTGCATCATCAATTTCCACGTACTCCTCCTGTGTTGATAGATCAAGATTATAAACAGACAGTCCGGCATTGTCTCCGGAAGTGATATATATACTGTTTCCAAACTCTTTAATGCTGTTTGCCGCAAAACCGGGAAGGGAAGCCGATTCAATGGATTCTGGTGAAATATGGAAACCACTCGATGTGAATTGTCGAGTCACTGAGAATTCACCTTCATTTACCAGTGCCGGGTTTTGTGATGACTGTGCTGACCAAATTCTGTCATCGTTTACATTAACTGCATTTACATTGGCATCAGTAAAAGCCACTCCTGATCTGATTCTTAAATTTCTACTGTTTCCGGCCGGTAACTGAAGGATATCTATCCCTCCATTTTGTATTTGACCACGCACATTATAGCTAACTGCCGCTCTGTTACCCTGACTGAACAAGTCAATCATTGTTGCCTGAAGTGTTACACCTTCAATTGAAGGTGGCTGAACGCTCGCTACTAAGCTTAAACTGAATCTGTGATTATTTTGAGCCGTTATCTGTTTTCCTTGCTCATCATCAGACCTTACCTCAATGTCTGAATCAAGAAGTTCAAGCCTTAGAGAAAGCTCTTCTTCGCTGTTGGTTACAATAAAAGAATCATCACTCAGATCTTCGACACCCGTGGTACATCCAATCGCAAGAAATAGCAAAGATGTAAAGAAAATTGGTTTTAAAGTTTTGGGAGTGTTCATCATATTTTCACTTATTTAAGTATAATTTCAATGATTGTTTTTTAATCATTTACACATCTTAAAATACAACCCTTTTCACTTACATGTACCTTTTCAATGATACATTAGGAAAGTATATCAAACATTGGAAGTTGTTAAACTTCCTGCTTTTGTAGAAAAATTGAGATTTGAGCACCCTTCTGTACACCAAGCATCTCTCTTGCATTTCCCTTGTTTATAGCAATTTCAAGGGTCCCGGAGCTCCCGATGTAGGCTACCGGCTCTCCGTCGGTTACATCCGCAAAGGTAGTTACCACTTCGTCAAGAATGGTGTTACCTACATAGATCCTGAATCGAGAATTTCCTATAGATTTGTGTATGAGATCAGCCGGAATATTAGAGATAAGATTTCCGAAACGATCAATATGAATAACCCATCCCTGAATGCCATCTTTATCAGAAATAGGCACGGCCCATCTATATGTTACCAGTTCATCAACAGGCTCGCCAAGTTCTTCGAACGGCACACCGTTAGCAAGATGAGCTGCCACCGGTGAAAATATATCCCTTCCGTGAAACGTGTTTGATGGATTATCAACCCAGAATTTCTTCTCTGTCAGTCGTCTTGCAGAGTATTCAAATTCATCAGCAATCAGAGAGAATATTCCGTTGTCCGGCCCAACATAAATCTGATCTTTTATTCGTATTGCGACCGGGTTACGGGCTGTTCCAACACCGGGATCAACAACAACAAGATGGATTGTGTCTTTTGGGAAACTGAGTGATGCATTGCGGACAACCCATGCTCCCGCCATGATATCCTGCGGTGGTATTTGGTGAGATACATCTACCAACCGAACATCAGGTGCGATGCCAAGCATCACCGCCTTCATCACACTTACATAGTGATCCTGCAGCCCAAAGTCTGTAGTAAGAGTGATGATTGAAGACATGAATTATGCATAGCTGTTTAACATCACCGGCATAACGAGCATCAGCATCTCTTCGCCGTCTTCTTCGTTAACCGGCTTAACAATACCGGCACGATTTGGAGATGAAAACTCAAATTTTGCTTCGTCACCATCAACATTGCTCAATACATCTGAAAGGTATTTTGCATTGAACCCGATCTCCATTTCGCCCTCGTTGTAGTCGCAGGAGATAACCTCTTTCGCTTCTGAGCTCATGTCAAGATCTTCCGCACGAATAGTGAGTTTATCGTTGCCGAGCTGTAATCGAATTTGACGAGTTGTTGTGCTTGAAAAAACAGATACACGCTTTACTGTAGATAGCATTTGAGTTTTATCAATCAACAACTCTTTGTCATTATCTCTGGGGATTACAGATTCATAGTTCGGATACTGCTCGTTAATTAATCTTGAAATAACAATCGTGTTACCACTCTTGAATTGTACATGATCATCTGAGACAGTCAATTCACAATCTGCGGCATCAAGTGCTTTGGACACCAGATTCAGTGCCTTATCCGGAGCAATAAATGAGAGAGGCTGATCAGATGTCAGATTACGATTTACAAACTTTACTAACCTATGCCCATCTGTTGCAACAAACTTGCTTTCGTCTGAACCAATATCAAAAAAGACACCCATCATTGCTGGCCTCAGATCATCAGTTGACACAGCAAACATGGTCTTTCCAATAGCATTTTGAATCAGTTTAGTTGTGGTTTTTAGAACCACACCTTCATTCATATCCGGTACTTCAGGGAATTCATCCGCCTCTTCACCTACAAGCTTATAAGTACCCTTATCAGTTTTAAATTGAATATTCTGATTTGAGTCTACATCAAAAAAGACTGTAATATCAGGCAGCTGACGAAGTGTTTCGAGAAGGCGTTTTGCGGGTATCGCAATTGATCCCTCATCTTCTATTTCCGCATCAATATATTCGATGATAGAAATCTCAAGATCGGTGGCAGTTAGTTTGAGCCGACCATCTTCTGACTCAAAAAGAATCGTTTCGAGAATTGGCAATGTTGCTTTCGTGGGTACAGCTCCAATAACTGCTGAAAGCCCTTGATTCAGGTCGTTGCTGGATACATTAAATTTCATAGCAGATATCTAAATTTTGTTAGTCAGAAGCGCGTAAATCACTCACTTTTTCACATAAAATACAATCAACTTATACTAACAAATCTCTGTTCTTACCGCAACTTAAAAGTGAGCTGTTGTTGCCTCATTTCAAAGACATTTTTTGTGCTAACTCCTGATTCTACAAGTGGTCAAACAAGCTTCCCAATAATAACTCTATTTGCTTGGCCCAGAATACTGATCAGGTTTATACTATTTATCCGAATCTGATTTACCTTATCTTGCAACCAACATGAACCATCGAATTATCATAACAGGACCTACTGCATCAGGTAAGAGCTCTTTAGCTATATCATTGGCTGAGTTAACCCAAGGCGAAATCGTCTCAATTGATTCCCGGCAATGTTACAAGCAGATTGATATAGGCACCGCAAAACCTGACTCCCAACAGCTACAAAAAATACCTCATCACAATATTTCTGTTCTACGTCTCAGTGAAAATGATTCGGTTGCCAGTTTCACAGAAAGAGTAGAAAGAATGGCTGAAGAGATTGAACAGCGCGGAAAAATGGTCATTTTTTGTGGAGGCAGCACTCTCCATATTCAGTCGCTTATTCATCCGTTGGATGATATTCCCTCTGCTGACTCCAATAACATTACCAAGCTTAAGCAAGAGTCAGAAGTTCATGGTATTGATTTTCTATATCAGCGTCTTAAAAAACATGATCATGAATACGCCAGCTCAATGGATGGCAAAAACCCGCAGCGCATCATTCGAGCATTGGACGTTTGGATGCAAACCGGAAAACCGTTCAGTAGTTTTCATACCGGCAGTGAGGTTAACTTGCCAGATCACTACTCTCTTTTTGCCCTTCATCACCCGAGAAAAGAACTACACCGACGAATTGAGAAAAGAACCGATCAGATGATTAATCGGGGATTAGTTGAAGAGACGAAATCACTTCTTAAAGAAGGATACAGTAAGGATATTCAGGCGTTTAATACCGTAGGGTATAAACAGGTTTTGCAATTTTTTGACGGTGACATTTCACATTCCCAAATGGTGAAAGACATCAAAACAGCGACACGCCGATATGCAAAAAGACAGATAACATGGCTCAATCGCTGGCCATTTGTAGATTGGATTGACATGAGCAAATATTCAAAGGAAAAAGCCGTTGGGTATATCCAACAACAGGTAGCAGCTAAGTCATAGAAAGGTTAACTTAAAGCTTATCCCAAAACTGTGAATGTAACGCATGTATAAAGCTAAAATTAACATCACTCTTCGCAAATCAATTCTTGATCCAAAAGGTAAGGCAGCCCATCACGCACTGCAAAATCTCGGTATAAAAAACATAGATGGTGTACGTATTGGAAAATTCATCGAAATGGATATTGACGCCAATTCAGACAAACAGGCTATGGAACTTGCTGAAACTGCCTGCTCCAAACTTCTTGCAAATGAAGTAATGGAAGACTATCAAATAGAAATCGAAAATAACTGACGATTTCAATGCTACCAACCCACCATTTGAAAATCATACTGTCTGATTCAGGTTCTCAACCTGCACAGAATCCAAATGTTGATGTGTTGGAACAAACTGAAGAAGAAGAGGCAATCGACAATCCATGGCGACTCATATTGTATGATGATGATATCCATACTTTTGATGAAGTGATCAATCAACTAATAAAAGCATTGGGTTGCACCGTCTCAGAAGCAGAAAAAATTACGGCAGCTGTTCACAACGAAGGAAAAGCTGTTGTTTTTGAAGGCAAGTTTGAAGAGTGCCTTAAAATCAATTCCGTACTACAGGAAATTCAACTCATTACCGAAATAAAAGGATAATACCGTGTCTAAAAAAATTGGAGTCATCGTCTTTCCAGGTTCAAATTGTGATCATGATGCATATCATGCCATGAAG
>SKGY01000095.1 GCA_007117235.1 Balneolaceae bacterium | reverse complement strand
TCTGATTTATGGAGTGCCGGTTAAAGTTGACGGCAAAACAATCGCTATCTATGGCATTTATGTAGATATAACTGACAGGAGAGAGGCAGAGAGGAAAATATTACAATCATTGAAGGAGAAAGAGGTACTGCTCTCTGAAATTCATCACAGAGTAAAGAATAACTTAGCCGTGATAACCGGATTACTTGAATTACAATCTCACAGAACTTCCAGTATTGATGCAAGTAAAGCCCTTAAGGATAGCCAGATGAGAATTAACTCTATGGCATTAATCCATGAAAAACTTTACCAGAATGAGACTTTGTCGCGAATTGAGTTCGATCTTTATGTGATGGAACTGACGGAGGTAATCCGCAAATCACATATGACCAGTAATGCAAACATTGAGGTTAAGTTTGATGCCGAAAAAATTCAGTTGTCCATAACTCAAGCTATTCCGTGTGGTCTGTTGCTTAATGAAATTCTTACCAATGCATTTAAGCATGCATTTCCTGATGATTTCAAAAAGAAGCCACACATTTATATTTCACTTAAGAAAGCAAAGGGATCTGATATTACCCTGGTAATTGAAGATAATGGCGTTGGCCTTCCTGATACTTTTGAAAATTTGGGCAAAAGTTCACTAGGTTTTACTCTGATAAAAACATTAGCAAAACAGTTACAAGCTGATATCGATATCAAAACAGGTTCCAAAAAAGGAACAACATTTTCATTCACTTTTGAAAAGGAAGAGTTTTAAAAAATTGAACCGGTTCTGTTTTGATAACCTAACCGGTTCAAATATCAATAGTTATTTTAAACCACGTCTGATGAGCAAGTTCTCCACGTCAGGCTCCTGACCCCTGAAGTCTCTGTAGAGGTCCATTGCTTCTTTACTTCCGCCTCGAGAAAGAATTGTATTACGGTAGTGATCACCATTTTCTCGTGTTAAGCCGCCTCGCTCACGCATGTAAGCAAACGCATCAGCTGCAAGAACTTCACTCCAGATGTATGCATAATAGTTAGCAGAATACCCGCCTGAAAATATGTGCGAAAAGTAAGCTGATTTATATCTCGGTGGTATTGCAGGATTGTTGAGATTGTACTTTGCAAGCGATGACTCCTCGAATGCTACAACATCAGTAGGGATATTATAGGCATCGAGCAGGTGCCACTCCATATCAACCATGGTTGCGGCAAGGTACTCATAGGTATTGAATCCCTGGTTGAAGTCTCGCGCTTCTATAATTTTATTCAGAAGATCCTGTGGAATGGGTTCTCCCGTTTCATAGTGAATCGCATAGTTTTCGAGAACCTCAGGCAGAATAGCCCAATCTTCTTCAAAGGTTGATGGAAACTCTACAAAGTCTCTCGGTACTGATGTACCTGCAAGTGACGAGTAGTTTACGTCTGAAAAAAGACCGTGAACAGCATGGCCCATCTCGTGAAACAGCGTAGTAACATTACTGAAGCTGATCAAAGCAGGTTCACCTGATGCCGGTGGGGGAATGTTCAATACGTTAACGATTACAGGTTTTTGATCTTTCATATTAGACTGAACCACAAATGAGTTCATCCACGCTCCGCCACGTTTAGAATCCCTTGAAAAGTAATCGGCATAGAAGAGACCCAATTGTGAACCGTCATGATCATACACGTCAAATACGCGAACTTCGTCATGATAAACAGGAATGTCGTGTCGCTCTTCAAATGTGATACCATATAAACGATTCATTGCGTAAAACACACCGTCTTCAAGCACTCTGTTCAGTTCGAAATAAGGACGAACCAGATCTTCATCTAAATCATATTCAGCCTGCCGTACTTTCTCCGCATAATATTCCCAATCCCACGGCATCATGGCACCTTCAATACCATCATTTCTCATCACCTCTGTAATTTTTTCTGCCTCTTGCTCGGTATTTGAGATAACTGCCGGAATTAATCCCGTGAGCATATCTAAAACGCGCTCTGGTGACTCACCGGTCTGGGGTTCAAGTGCAAAGTGAGCAAATGTATCATATCCTAAAAGTTCAGCCCGCTGAGCTCTCAGTTCTGCCAATTGAAGAACAATTGGTCTGTTATCAATTCCACCGTCTTCACCTAAACCTCTGAATGCGGAAGCTTCCCAAAGTTGTTGCCTGACGTCTCTGTTATTAAGTGATGTGAGCAGTGGGACTCGAGTAGTGTTTGTGATTGACAATAGATACTGTCCATCATGGCCACGGTTTTCTGCTGCTTCTTTTGCCGCTGCAATTCTACTGCTGCTAAGACCGTCTAAAAGTGACTCCTCATCAACTAAAACAGCTCTTTCACGATTCAACTCGAGTAAGTTTTCCTGAAATGAAGTAGTGAGTGTTGAGATACGCTGGTTGATATCTCTCATTTTTTGCTGCTCTTCTTCAGTGAGTTGGGCTCCTGCGCGTACAAAATCACGATGAGTATCGGTCAAAAGCTGTAAAGACTCCTGATCAAGGTTTAGCTGATCTCTGTTTTCATACAGCTTATCAATTTTTTCAAAGAGTGCTCTGTTTAAAAGAATATTGTCAGAGTGAGAAGCGAGTTTAGGAGCGACTTCAGATTGTATCTCCTGCAACTCCTCATTTGTGTGTGCAGACGTAAGATTGAAAAATACACGCTGAACCCTGGTCAGAATTTCACCGCTCTTCTCCATCTCCAGAATTACGTTTTCAAATGTCGGTTCCTCTTCGTTGATTACAATCGCTTCAATTTCATTGAGCTGCTGCATCATGCCTTCATTAAAGGCCGGCATAAAATGTCTGTTTTCAATTTTTGTGAAATCAGGAGCCTCAAATGGGAGAGTGCTTTTAGTGAAAAATGGATTGTCTTTCATAGAGTCTGAACCGTTACAGGCTGAAAATGTGATTAGTGCAGTGATCAGTATGATGACTGAATATTTGTATTTCATAATTAAATTAGCTTTTGGTTGGATATGCTGAATAGTGATTAATGCTAACAGAAATAAGAAGAAGTGGATGAATTGCCAAAAAAAATAGCAGTCCGAAAAGTATTGTGGGTTTAGGCAGATTCGAACTGCCGACCTCATCGATGTCAACGATGCGCTCTAACCAACTGAGCTATAAACCCGAGACATAAATATACATTGATGTGGGTTTTAATTGCAAAGGAAATCGTTGAAACTTTCTTTCAGCTGAGCCCAAAGGTTTGTATTTTAACTCTCTTTGATAAAGTAGAAATTTATGCAGAACAGAAGAGCAGCACGGGAAGCTGCGCTAAAATCGATATACGCCGTTGAAGTTGGAGGAAATTCAACTCAGGATGTGACAAAATTGATCATCAAGCACACCTTAAAAGACGATACGGATTCAATCAAGTTTGCCGAAAAGCTGTTGCTTAGCACAGTTGATCAAAAACTAGTGTTGGATGAAATCATTCAAAAACACATCAACAACTGGGAGATCAACCGTCTGGCAATGATGGATAAGCTTGTCCTAAGAATGGCCATATCTGAATTCCTGAACTTTGATGATGTTCCTACCAAGGTTAGCATTAATGAGGCGATTGAGCTTGCTAAAAGCTACTCGACCCGGAAAAGCGGAAACTTTGTAAATGGGATTTTAGACGCGATTCTTACTGATTTCAAGAACGAGGGAAAAATCAACAAAAAAGGACGGGGTCTGATTGAGACCTCAGCTAGCGAATGAGCAATAAAATAGTTGCAATTGGAGATATTCACGGATGTTTGAAATCCATGAAATCTTTGTGGGATAAACTTGAACCACACAAAGATGCTCTCCATATTTTTATCGGTGATTATATTGATCGTGGTCCTGATTCAAAAGGTGTGGTCGATTTTCTTATCGAAAAGCAGGAAGAGAGAAAATGTATCTTTCTGAGAGGTAATCATGAGCAGATGCTGCTAAAAGCGCTTGAAGATAATAACCTCAACAACTGGATTATAAACGGCGGACAGAGCACCCTCGATTCGTACGATGCCGGAATGGATATCAATAAAATTCCGAATACTCACATCGACTTTTTTAAAAAGACACTTCTCTATTATGAAACGGAGAATTTCTTTTTTGTACATGCCGGTGTGCCACCCTCACAAACAATAGAGGAGAGTAAATCAGACGTAGATGCAATTCACTTTTATCTCTGGGGAAGAGATCACCTGAATGCATTCGAAACACCCTGGGAAAAAACGATAATTTTTGGCCATACCCCAAGACCTTATCCCATACGTAAAAACAAAATGATAGGCATCGACACGGGCTGTGTGTACGACAAAATTGGTTATGGCAAATTAACCGCGGTACTTCTACCCGAAACAGAATTTATTCAACAAGTCTCAATTGACTAATCATCACAACGCTTTATGAGTTTAAAATGTGGAATTGTTGGTTTACCTAATGTTGGTAAATCAACGCTATTTAATGCTTTAAGTAACGCAGGTGCTGAATCTGCAAATTTTCCTTTCTGTACTATTGATCCAAATGTTGGCTTAGTGCCCGTACCTGATAACAGGCTTCAAAAACTTGCAGACCTGATTGAGCCTAAACAGACACTGCCGGCAACTATTGAGTTTGTTGACATTGCAGGACTGGTTAAAGGAGCATCTGAGGGAAAAGGGAAGGGTAACGCTTTTCTATCCCACATCAGGGAAGTTGATCTGATTGTTCATGTAGTGCGCTGTTTTGATGACGATGACATCATTCATGTGGAAGGATCAGTAGATCCAGAACGTGATATTCACATTATTGAGGATGAGCTTATTCTGAAAGATCTGGAGTCAGTTGAAAAGAGAGTTGAGAATCTTAAAAAACAGTCGAAGAGCGGCGATAAAAAATTCACAGCTCAGCTTGAGATTGTTTCAAAACTGGCGGAGCATCTTCAGGAAGGGAACACCGCCCGTACGTTTGAAGCAGACGCGGATGAGAAATTAGCCTACAGAGATCTCTTTTTACTTTCAGGGAAACCTGTACTCTATGCATGCAACGTCTCAGAAAGTGATGTTTCAGGTGGCAATGAGTATGTTGAAGTCGTTAAAAAAATAGCGGCCATTTTCGACGATGAAGTGGTAACGTTCTGCGCCAAAATTGAAGCTGAAATTGCGGAACTTGAAGAAGAAGAGAAGGAGATGTTTCTCGCCGAAATGGGATTAGAGAATTCCGGCCTGGATCGTCTTATTCAAGCTGCCTACAAGAATCTTGGATTGATTACCTACTTCACTGCCGGACCAAAAGAGGTGAGAGCATGGACTATAAAGAGTGGTACAAAAGCACCGGGTGCTGCAGGTGTTATCCATACTGATTTTGAACGAGGATTTATCCGCGCTGAAACCATCGGTTACAATGATTACATTAGTCTTGGCTCAGAAAAAGCAGCAAAAGAGGCCGGTAAGATGCGTCAGGAAGGAAAGGAGTACGTTGTAAATGACGGTGACGTAATGCTCTTCAGATTTAATGTCTGATAGTGCCAGCGTCTGTTAATTCTAAGAATCTTCCGGATCTGAAAGTTTGATTTGTACTGTATCAGCCGGAACCCTGAATGGTTCAATTCGGTCATGTACAACCCACGCATCAGGGTAGAACTCTTTTAGAATGCGGGAAAATTCAATCGCTTTATCCCGATCCCGAAAATCTCCCGCCCTTACCCGGTAGTAGGGTTGACGAAAAAAGACATATGCTTCAGGCTGGAAACCATCAATTTTGGTATCGGCCCATGCAACAAAAGAGTCCCGGGTGGTATCTGCGTGAACCACATCTCTTGTGGAAAGAATCTGCACTCTGTAACCGGCGTACTCATCAATTTCCCGCTCTTCACGTACAATTTCCCGCGTAAATAATTCAGGCATGTCGTGCTCAAGGTTTGAAAACTGATCAGACAGCGAACTTCGAGTCTGAAGAAGCTGAAGCTGAAGTTCATCCAACTCTTCCACAACAAATTGCTCTATAACTTCATCTGTGATAGTTAAATATGGCTCAGCTGTTGGAGCATCGGCCGTGTCAGATTTTATGGTCTCTTCCGTAGTAGCACAGCTTACAACGAGAAGTGAAATAAATAGTATGATTAGTGAAATTCTTGTCATCAATTATACTCCGATAGGATGCCAGGTAGTTTTGGTCTCCTGAAAGTTGAGAATTAAATATGGATTTTCGTGTGAATCATCTTTCCAGTTTTTGGCTTCGTAATGCTCTACACGCTTGATGCTTATAGATGCATTCTCATCAATAAGTTTCCGAGTATTTTGGTCTAAGATTGTGTTGAATACCGCGTTCACATCCATGTGACTTGTAAGGTGATCCAGCATCTCATCTCTGAAACCTGTTAGTATATTAACAGCGCCTCCCGGTACATCTGAAGCGTGTAATACTTCACCAAAACTAACAGCAGGCAGTGGATTTACTTCAGAAGCCAGCACAACACAGCTATTTCCCCCGGCTATAACAGGTGCAACCAGTGATACAAGCGCCAAAAGGGGGGATTCATCGGGTGCGATAATACCAACTACGCCGGTTGACTCTGGCATGCTGAAATTGAAATGGGCACTTGCAACAGGATTTACAGTACCAAAAACCTGTGGGTATTTGTCGGTCCAGCCCGCAAAGTAGATCAGTCTGTCAATCGAAAGTTGCACCTCATTTTCTGCATCTGATTTTTTTACGTCAGTAAGCATCAACTCTTCGACAAACTGCTCTTTTCTGCCTTCCAGCATCTCTGCTATTCGATAAAGAACCTGTCCGCGATTATAAGCCGAACGTGAACTCCAGCCCGAAAAAGCAGCTCGAGCAGGCACCACAGCATTTCTCACATCTTTTCGTGTACATCTGCACGCATTGGCGATTGTTTTACCCTTGCTGTCTGTGATTTTATACGTTCGGTCAGATTCACTGCGTGGAAACTTGCCGTCTACGTATGTTTTGTAAGTCTTTAAAACCTTAATTCTGTCTGACATGATTTATGCTATTTAATTTTTTAGAAGAGTTGCGATTATTTCAGCTTTACGTATGGATATAATCCATGTAAACCGCCTTCTCTTCCAACACCGCTCTCCTTGTAACCTCCGAAAGGAGAGGTGGGATCGAACTTGTTAAATGTGTTTGACCAAATGACGCCTGATCGAATCTGGCTGCCAATCTTAAATATCTTTGACCCTTTATCTGTCCAGACCCCGCCTGAAAGCCCATACTGCGTATTATTCGCTTTCTGAACTGCTTCGTCAGGAGTTCTGAATGTCTGAATGGTTAAAACCGGACCAAAGATTTCTTCCTGAACAATGCGGTTGCTTTGAGCCACATCCATGAAAAGGGTAGGTCTGCAGAAAAATCCACTGTCGGGCAGATTACAACTGCTCTGGTGAATCGTTGCACCTTCATTTTTACCTATCTCGATGTACTCATTAATTTTATCAAACTGCATCTTGGAGTTTATCGCACCAACATCTGTGTTTTTATCAAGCGGATCACCAACAATCAGTGTCTCCATGCGATCCTTCAGCTTTTGGATCAGTCTGTCAGCAATTCCTTCCTGTACTAACAGCCTGGAACCTGCACAGCACACATGACCCTGATTAAAGAATATGGCGTTAATAATTCCATCTACGGTTTGATCGATGGGAGCATCTTCAAATACAATGTTTGCGCCTTTACCCCCGAGTTCGAGCGTAAATTTCTTATCCGTACCCGCCAGTGATTTCTGAATGATCTTTCCAACCTTTGTAGAGCCGGTAAATGCAATCTTATTTACATCGGGGTGATTCACAATCTCTGCACCGGTCTGACCCGCTCCTGTAACGATATTCACAACGCCATCGGGTAAACCTGCATCCTGACATATCTCAGCAAAAATGAGCGCTGTAAGGGGAGTGGCTTCAGCGGGTTTTAGTACAACAGTGTTACCGGCTGCGAGTGCGGGTGCAATCTTCCATGAGAGCATCAGCAGAGGGAAGTTCCAAGGAATAATCTGCCCACAAACTCCGAGTGGTTTAGCTTCCCTACCCGGAAATGCGTAATCAAGTTTGTCAGCCCAGCCTGCGTAGTAAAAGAAATAAGCTGCTGCAAGGGGAATATCAACATCGCGTGACTCTCTGATGGGCTTACCGCCATCCATCGACTCAACAATAGCCAATTCGCGAGAACGCCCCTGAATCATTCTTGCAAGTCTGTAGATATACTTTCCACGCTCTTTACCGGAAAGCTTACTCCACTCTTTGTCATAAGCTTTGCGGGCGGCCTTAACAGCTGAATCAACATCTTCTGATGTACCTTCGGCAAACTCTGCGATCACCTCTTCGTTTGAGGGATTGATGGTTTTCATATAGCGACCTTTTACGGGCTTTACGAATTTACCGCCAATGAAATGATCATAAGACTCTTTCAGGTCGAAAAAGTCGCCACTTTCAGGCGCAGTACTGTACTCCCAGAATGATGCAAAATCCAGTTTCAGATCTGAGTTTGGAGAGGTTGGTTTCTGCGCACCGTTTGTTGCTGATTCGGTCTTTGTTTCTTTGATTTGTTCAGACATCGTGTGATGGATATATATTGAAAATGTGTACGACTGATACTTATATAATTTCTAGACAACAAGCGAAATCTGTTGTACAGCAGTTATCTAAATGCTACTAATCTTCAGAAAAATAGTCATGGCTCTGGTATACGCCCGTCTCTTGTTTCACGATCTGCATCAACAGATCATTTGTAAGAGAGCTCGCACCAAACCTGAACCATTCAGGTGTTAGCCACGCAGCGCCGAGTGTCTCTTTTACAAGCACAAGATACTGAAGCGCTTCCTTTGATTTTCGGATTCCGCCGGCAGGTTTCATTCCAACCATAATGCCCGTGTCGCGATAAAAATCTCGAATTGCCTCAAGCATCACAAGCGTGACAGGTTGTGTGGCTGCGGGTGATATCTTCCCTGTGGAGGTCTTAATGAAATCCGCACCAGCATACATTGCGATATCGCTCGCTTTCCTTACGTTTTCATAGGTCTCTAATTCGCCGGTTTCCAGAATAACTTTCAGATGAGCGTCACCGCAGGCCTCTTTTATTTGAGCAATCTCATCAAATATGAAGTTGTAGTTTCCTTTCAAAAATTCTCCCCGTGAGATCACCATGTCAATTTCATCGGCCCCGCTATCAACGGCAAATTTGGTGTCATCAAGTTTAATATGCATCTGAGCCATTCCGCTTGGAAATGCTGTTGCAACACTCGCCACATTGATTGAAGTGCCTTTTAAAGCCTTTTTAGCGGTTGACAC
>SKGY01000001.1 GCA_007117235.1 Balneolaceae bacterium | reverse complement strand
AGATGTCTGCTAAACTCAGTTCAGATGTACGTTCTGCTGAATTTGAAATAGACTACATCAACGCATGTGAAGAGAATACGTGGCCTGCTGAGGCAAGAAATGCATTTGAATACGCACTTGACGTATGGTCTTCGCATTTAAATTCCACTGTTCCAATTAGAGTGCAAGCCAGCTGGGTTGATCTTCAATGTGACGAAGACGGATGTGTGCTTGGTAGTGCAGGGCCTACTCTTGTATTCCGCGATTTTGGTGCCGGGAGTGAACCGGGCACTTTTTATACCATTGCTCAAGCCAGCGCAATGACAGGAAGAGACTTAGTGGCTGAGTCTCAAGGTTCAGCAAACTCGACAGATTATGATATTACTGTTAACATGAATTGTAACTACCCCAACTGGTATTTTGGAACTGATGCAAACACACCCGCCGGTACCATCGATTTTGTAACGGTAAACCTTCATGAAATTGGGCATGGTATTGGTTTTATAGGCAGCATGAGCGTAAATAATACTACAGGTAGTTACGGTATTGGGGGAAATAACCTGCCGCTTGTATATGATTTAAACGCTGAAGATGGTAATGGGACATCTCTGTTAAATACGGGTGCCTACCCTAACCCATCAAATGCTTTGTATCAGGCATTAACAGGTCAAAGGGATGGTGTATTCCATACCGGTCAGGATGCCAGAAATGTATATTTTGCACAGCCGGTTCCCTTGTATTCACCTTTTGAATGGCGACCCGGATCGAGTTTTTCACACTTAGACCAGTCAACATTTAATCAAACAGAAAATGCATTGATGAGACCCAGGGTGGAACAGGCTTTTGCAGTACATTCACCGGGACCTATTTTTTGCGGAATGCTGAGTGATTGGGGCTGGCCGCTTGGAACCAACTGTCTTGCATTTATTGGCTCAGAAGCGTTTATAACAGTGAATCAATCTGCGCTTGATTTTGGTGTTACAAATGTCGGAACTACTGTTACTCGTCAGTTTACCATTTCGAATGAAGAGTTGGCCGAAGACCCATTAAGTTTTAATCTCTCAATTGAGAATTCAAACTTTGAGATTTTTCCTTCATCGGCTGCAACGCAATCTCTAAATCCGGGTGAATCGGCGATTATAGCAATTCGCTATAATCCGGAAATGGATGCTATTCACAATGCTAATTTGAGGATTGCTCACAATGGATCTAATCAATCAAGCCCGATATTAATCAGCCTTACAGGAGAGTCATTAGAGCGGGATGAAATTGCCAGGCTTGAGCAAAACTATCCTAACCCGTTTAACCCAACAACTACAATTCCTTATATATTACCTGAATCGTCATTGGTTGAAATGAAAGTTTATTCATTAGGCGGGCAATTGGTGCGTACACTGGTTGAAAGGCAGGAGCAATCTGAAGGCAGATATGAAGTTATTTTAAATGGTGCAGATCTCTCTAGTGGTATTTACCTGTACCGTCTGGTTGTTAATGGTTTTGCGGATACAAAAAAGCTCATCGTGATAAAATAAGATTTAGAGGAGAGACAGCTCTCTTATAAATTCCTTGAATTCTGGGGTGTCGTATTTAGCCAGCCCACGTTTTTCCATCATTAGTTTGCCGTCAGCTGATATCACATAGGTTGTGGGGATCATTGTGCTTTCGTAAGTGCCCGGTGCTTTACCACGGTAGTGATAGATCGGCATAGTATAGTTACGATTATTCATGAACGACTTCGCTTTTTCGAAATCTTCATCCATCGAGACAAGCAAAAAAGAGATGTTGTCAGCATCTTTAAACTCCTGATAAAGAGCATTAATGGACGGCATTTCGGCAATACATGGCGGACACCAGGTTGCCCATATATTCATAAAAATGACATCTCCATCGTAGTTCTCAAGTGATTGGGTGATCCCGTTTTCATCAGCAAAATAGAACTCTCTGCTTGCTTGGGGAAAATCATCCGTGATTGATGGAATAGATGGTTTGATGAGCCCGGTGGCTAAAAGTCCACGCTGCATGGTTCCAATCACTTGTGTGTGGAGGCCTGTGACATATAAGAATCCTATGACCAAAATAATGGCTCCCCATTCAATCAGATTCCGTTTACTTTTTTTACTCTTTTCGCTCATAGTATAGACTACTTAAATGTTGCTATTTCTTCCAGACTTTTCTTTTCAATATCCGGTACCGTAGCATCATCAGCGGGGTAGCCGACTACCAGCAATAAAAATGCTCTCTCATTTTCAGGGCGTTTTAAAATTTCCGTTAAAAATCCCATAGGACTCGGCGTGTGTGTAAGCGTGGCTAGCCCTGAGTGGTGGAGTGCTGTTATCAGCATACCGGTTGCAATTCCAACGGACTCTTTTACGTAATAGTGCTTCTTTTTACTACCGTCATTTTTTAGCCCATATGATTGAGAAAAGATAGCAATCAGCGCCGGCGCACTCTCCAGAAACGGTTTATTGTGATCTGTGCCAAGAGGATGAAGGTCGTCAAGCCACTCTTCACCGGCCCGGCTCTCATAAAATTGCTTCTCCTCAATTTCTGCAGCTTCCCTAACCTTTTTCTTGATTTTTGGGTCGGTGATAACCACAAAGTGCCAGGGCTGTAAATTAGCACCGTTTGGAGCAGTGCCTGCTGCAGTCAAACAGTGTTCAATCACTTTTGGGGGTATAGGCTTGGAAGAAAAATCACGAACAGAGCGTCTCCGCTGTAACTCTTTCATAATCCATTCAGACCTCTCAATCATCTCAGATTCAGAATATTGCTCATACTCTTTAAGCGGAATGAAAGAGGGTTTTTCCATAAGTTATGGTATCGTTATGGTCTAATCGTGATTTCAATTTTTTCCGACGATTCTCCCTGTTGATTCTGAATATCTACTGCTTGCCGAACTCTGTTTGCAATCTCAATAAGTCCAACGGCTGCGGGTGATGTAGGGTCAGCAGCTACAACAGGGGTTCCGGAATCACTTGTCTCCCGAATCTGTTCACGCAGAGGTATTTCTCCCAAAAATGGAACCTCCAATTTTTGCGCCAATTTTCGTGCTCCATGCTTTCCGAAGATGTAATACTTTTTCTCGGGGGCATCATCAGGCACGAAGTAGGCCATATTTTCCACAATACCCAAAACAGGAACATTCACCTTACTAAACATGGCAACGCCTTTTCGGGCATCATCAAGTGCCACTGTTTGCGGGGTTGATACAATCACTGCACCGGTCAACGGTACTGTTTGAACAATCGTAAGCTGAATGTCGCCGGTTCCCGGAGGAAGGTCTAATATCAGATAGTCCAGCTCACCCCACTCAACCTCCTGCATAAACTGTTTTACGGCGCTTGTTACCATCGGTCCGCGCCAGATCATCGCCTGATCGGTATCTACCAAAAAGCCCATAGAAACCAGATGTACGCCATGTTTCTCAATAGGTACTAATTTCTTCTTTGTGGTAATGCTGGGTCTTTCTGTAACATTAAACATCGTGGGTACGCTTGGTCCGTAGATGTCAGTGTCAAGCAAGCCAACTTTTGCACCTGATTGAGAAAGTGCCACAGCAAGATTTGCAGCTACGGTTGATTTACCCACACCGCCTTTACCCGAGGCCACAGCAATAACGTTTTTAACACCGGGTAAAACGGGAGTTGATTCAGGTTGCTTGGGTTGATTTGCGGCCGGATCGTCTCCTTCCAGTTCTCGCTGTCTGGAGATATTAATTCCGACAGTTATATCAAGAATAGCTTCTTTATCTACAAACTTATGGATGGCGGTTGTACACTCTTTCTTGAGATGTTCAGCAAGGCTGTCATCTTTTTTTGGCATTTCCAATGTAAATGCCACGTATTTGTCCTGAATGATGAGATCCTGGATTAAATTGAGTGAGATTAAATCTTTTTCGTATGTGGGATGAAGAACTTGTGATAGAGCGCTCTTAATCTGTTCTTTGTGAATAGACATAAATGTTTTGCGTGCTTGAAATTGTTACCTTTCAAAGATAATCAGAAATGAAGGGAAACTAAATGCATTAGTTAACCTGTCCGTTTCAGTGGAAATTCAAAGATAACGTATCATCGTAAACGTAATGTGAAAAACGAAACAGATGGCGGACATTAAAAAAACGGGTGCTTATACGCTCGCTAAAAAATCGACAAAAATACCGGTACCGGGTGATAAGGTAATCGAAGAATTTATTGGATTGGTGAACAGTGGAACGACACTAACTTCTGTTGCAAAGATGGTTGCTCCATCGGGTTGGGGTGAACCTATTCAAACTCCTGAATTTGATGAGATTACAATTGTATTGTCAGGTAAAATGCGGGTAGAGATTAGTGGCGATATAGTAGATCTACAACCAAATCAACCTTTTATCGCACATAAACATCAAAAAGTACGATATTCAAACCCGTTTAAAGAGCCGGCCGAATATTGGGCAATCTGTATTCCGGCATATTCTAACGAAACTGTGAACCGAGAAAACGACTAATTTACAACTATGCTCAAACGAACTATTTTTTACGATCAGCACGAAAAAAAGGGCGCGAAACTCATTGACTTTGGGGGCTTTGAAATGCCCGTTCAATACGCCGGAATTAAACAGGAGCACCATGCTGTAAGAGAACGAGCGGGACTGTTTGATGTGTCACACATGGGAGAGTTTATTGTAAAAGGCTCTGAGGCACTCAACCTTATTCAAAAAGTGACAATAAATGATGCGTCGAAACTTGAGCCGGGTAAAGCGCAGTATTCTGCAATGTGCTATGAGAATGGAGGTATAGTTGATGATCTTTTGGTGTACATGATTGACGAAAATAATTACATGCTTGTAGTGAACGGATCAAACATAGAGAAAGACTGGGATTGGGTTGTATCACAAAACTCGATGAATGCTGAGATAGAAAATCGATCTGAAGAAATTGCATTGCTTGCACTACAAGGACCTGAATCGGTAAATATTCTCCAAAAACTAACAGACACTGATGTATCCGGGATTAAATTTTATACATTTGAAACCGGTTCAGTTGCCGGTGAAAAAGATGTGATTATCTCTGCCACAGGCTATACCGGTGAGAAAGGGTTTGAGTTGTACATTGATACCACTAAGTGTGACCCGGTCAACATCTGGAATAAACTTTTTGAAGCCGGTGATGAATTTGGTCTTGAGCCCGCAGGGTTAGGAGCCAGAGATACATTGCGTCTTGAAATGGGATACGCATTATATGGCAATGACATTACTAAAGAGACCAATCCTCTTGAGGCAAGAATGGGCTGGCTGACCAAACTCGATAAAGGTGATTTTGTAGGCCGCGAGGCACTTTTAAAGCAAAAAGAAAATGGACTCGAAAGAAAATTGATGGGCTTTGTAATTTCAGAGCCAAGAAATGTGCCCAGATCGGGTTATGAAATCGTGGATGAGTCAGATAATAAAATTGGATTTGTAACCAGTGGAACACAATCCATTTCTTTGGATAAAGGTATAGGAATGGGATATATATCAATTGGAAAAGCAGTACAGGATGAAACGGTATATATTCAGATCAGAAAGAAAAAAGTTGAGGCTAAGGTTACAGCTCCTCCTTTTTATAAAAAATAAATCGAATGCACAGTCAAAATAAAATAGATGTTTTCTTCTCATCACTCTCTTTTCAGGAGGACGAGCTTAGAAATAAAGTGGTTGTAGTTATAGATGTATTAAGAGCTACATCAACCATTGTTACAGCTTTAAAAAATGGTGCCAAGGGAGTTATACCTGTTGAAGACATGGGTGAGGCAAGCCGGATTTCACAAAGTGTTGATTCTGATAACTATCTGCTATGTGGTGAAAAAGACGGCGTGAAAATTGAGGGTTATGATCTTGGTAACTCACCACTTGAGTACACTCCTGAGGTAATAGGTGGTAAAACTCTGATCTTTAATACAACCAATGGCACTAAAGCAATTAAGAAGTCACTTGGTTCTGCCTCAATTTATATAGCGTCCTTTTTAAATCTGAACAGGGTTATCGAGGCGTTAAGAGATGAATCACATGAGATAGTACTGCTGTGTGCAGGCTGGAAAGGTAGACTGGCGCTTGAGGATACTCTTTTGGCAGGGGCGATCATTCACAATCTTTGTGATGGAGAGCTGACTGAAGATGCTCTGGATGGTGCAAGAGTTGCGTTTGGAATTTATCAGAAGTATATGGATGATATACCTTCAGTGATCAAACAGACAAACCATGCATCAAGGCTGAAAGAACTTATCGGTTTAGATGATATAGAGTATTGCTGCACAACAGATTCATGTGATCTGTTACCAATACTCAAAGATGGAATTATCTCAATTTAAGATGGCGAAAAAGATACAGGAAAATACGTTTTTAAGCAGCTTTAATGAGACACGCAAGATGGAAGTTGCGGGTATACTCATTATGTCTGTGGCGGTATTATTGTTGCTCAGTATATCGTCATATAACCCCAACGACTACAGTATAGTAAAATCGCTATCCGGTAGTTCACTTTTTCAGGTAGATCAAGGACCGGCTCTACGAGTTGAAAATTGGCTGGGTGTTATCGGGGCGTATATCTCATACTTCTTTGTTAACACACTGTTTGGCTACACAAGTATCTTTGTCCCAATTCTGATAGCTTCAATTGGTTGGTATATTTTTCGCCAAAAAGAGTTGTCTAATCTAGGCTGGCCACTTGCCTACGGTGTCTGGATGATGGTACTGACCTCAACGCTTATTGGTTGGTTTTACAATGAGTACGAAGCTTACTCACTTGCATGGAGTGGTCATTCCGGTATTTCGGTCGCGCAGATACTTCAGAACTTTACAGGAATTGGTTCCATAATAATTCTATTTGTATTGCTATTCGCGTCACTTCTGATTTTAGTGGATAGAGATCTCCAAAAAACGATTGATGCTCTCAAAGGGTGGAGCTCAGGTTTTAGAGATAGAGCCGCAGAGCGAAAGGAGAAAAAAGCTCGTGAAAAAGAGGAAAAAGAAGCTATTAAGCAGCAACAAAAAGCAGAAGCTGCTCTCAAAAAAGAACATCAGCAAAAAGCAGAGGAGAAGAGTGGCAAGCAGCAGGAATCATCGATTGAAGATATTGTAGAACGCTCTCAGAAAGAAGATTTAGAGCGTGTAGAGCAGAAGAAGAAAGAGAGTGCAGAACTCGAAAAAAAACCACCAAGAGCCATACTTGAGAAGAAACAAGAGGCTGTTAGTGATGACGACGATGATGATGTAGAAATTTCTGTGTTTGTAGGTGAGGGTGATGAAGAGGCAAGTGAAAAAGAGCTTGATAGAATCAATAAGGATAAAGCAAAAGAGGTACCGGTTATTAAGTACAAATTTCCGGGTATAGACCTTCTTGAGGCTCCACCAAATGAAGGTAATGAAGTAGACCTTGAAGAGATTAAAGAGAACAAACGCATCATTCTCGATAAACTGAAACGTCACAAGATTGAGATTCTCAGTATTAATGCGATTGTAGGCCCTACCGTTACTCTGTACGAACTAGAGCCTTCACCTGAAGTGAAGATTAGTAAGATAGAGAGTTATGCCAATGATCTTAAAATGGCCACCGCAGCTCATGGGTTGCGAATCATTGCGCCCATTCCTGGCCGCTCTGCTGTAGGTATTGAAGTGCCGAACAGCACGCGTGAAACGGTGTATATCAAGTCAGTAATAAATACTAAAAAGTTTGTTGAAACCGACTACGACCTGCCCGTTGCCTTTGGCAAAACTATCGAGAATGAAGTGTTCATGATTGACCTTACCCGAATGCCTCACCTGCTTATTGCAGGTGCAACAGGTTCAGGTAAATCGGTCGGTATTAATACGATCATCACCTGCCTGCTGTATAAGTGTCATCCTGACAATTTGAAGTTTGTGCTGATTGATCCCAAAAAGATCGAACTCTCTCTCTACAGAAATATTCAAAACCACTTTCTGGCAGTACTCCCGGGAGCAGAAGAGCCGATTGTAACTGACACAAGTCTGGCGCTTGAAACTTTGGAGAGTGTTACCAAAGAGATGGACGAGCGTTACGACCTGTTGAAGATGGCTATGGTACGGGATATTAAATCTTACAACGAGAAATTCAAGACCGGTGAACTTGATGAAGATTTAGGTCACCGCCATTTACCATATATCGTTGTGATTATTGACGAGCTGGCTGATCTTATGATGACAGCCGGTAAACAGATTGAAGAGCCGATAGCGCGTCTTGCCCAGTTGGCCAGGGCAATTGGAATTCATCTTGTTGTGGCAACTCAGCGCCCATCCGTTAATGTTATTACAGGAACCATTAAGGCAAACTTTCCGGCTCGGATTGCTTATCAGGTTGCATCGAAAGTAGATTCAAGAACAATTCTGGATACGGGTGGCGCCGACCAGCTGGTAGGCCGGGGCGATATGCTGTTTACCAACGGTGCAGGAATGACCAGGATTCAGAACGCATATGTTGACACCCCGGAGGTTGAAAAAATTACCTCATTCATAGGGTCACAGTCAGGGTACAAGAAACCTTTCATGCTTCCTGTGGTTCAAGAAGAGAGCTCGGGAATTCCCGATCCTTTAGATGATATTGACGAACTGTTTAAAGATGCCGCGAAAATTGTTGTTCTGCATCAACAGGGATCAGTGTCACTATTACAGCGGAAATTGAAGATAGGTTATAACCGGGCGGGTAGAATTGTTGACCAACTGTTTAATGCCGGAGTGGTTGGTCCTTATCAGGGCAGCACGGCAAGAGATGTGAAAATAACTGAGGAGGATGAATTAGATGATATTTTCCAGGAATTGGGTCTTTAATACGTTACTGGTTGGATCTGTATTTTTATTTACAGCCATATCTGCTCAGGGTTTATCCGCTCAGCAATCTGATACGCCTGCATTTGACCGGGTCAAACAGTTATTTGAAGAGGGTAAAGTCTTCACTGCTCAATTCAGTCATGAGTATAATGATTCGTTTACAGGAGAATCTCAACGTACAGATGGCCAAATCTGGATCGGCAAAAATCGATATAAAATTGAAGGTGATCTGCAACAGGTAGTTGTTGATGGTGACTTTTCAACGGTTTATGACGGCTCAAAAAATCGGGTTATTATCAGTGATTATGTCGAAGAAGAAGATGACTTTGCACCATCAAGGATGCTTCAAGGTGTTCAGGATGATTTCACAGCGAGGGAAGAGTTGTTAAGCAGTGGCGAGACAAAAATAACGCTAACATCAACGGACGTCTTCTCTGTTTTTTTTGAAGTTTTTATTTACGTAAGCGCTGACGGTATTCCGCTTCGAATTGAGGCTATAGATCAGGCAGATAATGAACTATTGACCGGT
>SKGY01000215.1 GCA_007117235.1 Balneolaceae bacterium | reverse complement strand
TAGAGCCGTGGCTGGGGCATCAGTACAAATGGCTCGACATTGTTGTTCTCGGCTTCGTAGTTGGGATACTTGCGGCTTTTATAACCTATCAGACGGGTAGCGCATTTCTGGCTTTCGGCATTAGTGCAGCAACGCTTCTGTTTCTGAATCTGGGAGTCGAACGAATACCTGTTACTCACCACATATCGCTGATTGGGAGCACGGTTATTATTGCAGCTACCGGCGGAGAGTTTGGTGATCACTCAATGGGAAGCCTGCTACTGCTTGGAGGGTTTTTCGGAATTATCTCAGCTCTGTTAGGTGAACTTACTCAGAGAATATTTTACGCTCACGCCGATACTCATCTCGATCCACCCGCATTTGCAATCGTGCTCTCAACGTTACTGATAGTACTTCTGTATTGGATTGAAATTTTCGAATCAAGCGCCTGGATTCCGGTACCGTTTTAGAAGTTTGATTCAGACCCGGTTCAGCAAAAATCTCTTTGGCAGATCGTAATTGAGTGCGCCGATTCCAAAAAGGGCATAGTCGTAACGTGCGGGATCGTCGGGATTCATAATGGACAGAGTTTCGGTCAGTTCATTAACTGTTCGCCAATCGTTTGTGCGACGTGATATCAAGCCGTATCGACGAGCTTGTCGGGCAACGTGTACATCAAAAGGAACGAGCAGTTCAGACTCCGGCATAAAATTCCATATTCCCAGATCAACGGGGCTGTTTTTTCTGATGGTCCACCGCAGATACATATAAAGCCGTTTGCACGTACTTCCCTTTTCGGGGTTTGATACGTGTTTCCGGGTTCGTTCAGCCAGATCACTGCTTCGGCTGAAAAACTCTTCAT
Source organism: Balneolaceae bacterium (assembly GCA_007117235.1). Classification (GTDB taxonomy): domain Bacteria; phylum Bacteroidota; class Rhodothermia; order Balneolales; family Balneolaceae; genus Rhodohalobacter. Next base: position 8,613 of record SKGY01000215.1, on the reverse strand, counting down.
GAAACAGCGCGATAAACGGACGATTTTGTTCAGCTCCTTTTTCGTAGCACATCTTCCAGAAAGCCTCAAAATCCTGGAACTCAGTTAATATCTGTTGGAGTGAGAGTATCATGCCGTGAATATCAACCGGCTTAAATGTTCGATGCTTAAAATTCTGAAACCGTGTGAACTCAGACTGATTGTAACTCATCACGAAACTAAACGGATCGTAATCCATTCGCTTTAGCAGATCATCAACTTTTGCAATTACAATATCCCGCCGACCCCACGCCATGGTGGCGGCAAAAAATCCGGCAATTTCAATATCCCTCTTATCCGAAAAAGCGTGCATAAACTGAACAGGATCGTATGGGATGTAATCAGACTGCTCAACCCGATCGTTGATTTTATCAAGAAGCGGCTTCAACTCCATAAGCGCTCTTTTTGATCGCTTCCTAAGTTTGGGGCTGGTTTCCATCAATCAAGAAAGTTTTTCAGATCCTGATCATCAAGTTTGAGCAGTCCGTCAATCAGTGTTTTATTAGCCTTGGGGAAAGGGTACTGTTCGATCTCACTCAGCGAAACCCACTTAATCTCCATGCTCGATTTTGGCTTCGGTTCACCGGTAGTGATTTTACACCAATAGGCGTGAAGGGTTATTTTGAAATGGGAGTAGGCGTGTTTGAGCTTTTGATATCTGTCAAAAACTTCAACCTGAACTCCAAGTTCCTCTTTCAGTTCCCGTGAAACTGTCTGTTTGATCGATTCACTTTTCTCCTTTTTTCCGCCCGGAAATTCCCAAAGCCCGCCAAGCATCACATCATTTGGCCTGAGCGCAATCAACAGTTCTCCTATATCATTCACAATCAAACCGACACCTATTTGGTGATGCGGCACTTTCTTTGCTTTGGATTTATACGGTATCACATCGGTTTCTGCTGTTTGAAACGCAACGCAATTTGAGGATACGGGGCACACATCACAGCTTGGATTTTTGGGACTACAAACCGTGGCGCCCAGTTCCATAATGGCCTGATTGAAGTTGCCGGGATCTGTTTTTGAAAGTAGATCATCAGCCAGTTCCTGCACACGGTTTTTAACTTTAGCTGATCGGATATCATCCTTGATTCCGCTGTATCGGGTCAAAACCCGGATAACATTTCCATCAACCACCGCGTAATTCTTATTAAAAGCGATGCTTAAAATTGCCGCAGCTGAATAGGGCCCGATACCTTTTACTGATGTGATCTCATCGTAGTTGTCGGGAAGATGCCCATCAAACTTCTCGGCAACCATCTTGGCTGCCTGGTGCAGATTTCTGCCGCGGCTGTAGTATCCCAGTCCTTCCCATAATTTCAGCACTTGCTGTTGATCTGCTTCTGCAAGATCGTGGACGGTGGGGAATGCTTCCAGAAATCGGTGATAATAGGGAATGACGGTGTTGACCTGAGTCTGCTGAAGCATGATTTCCGAGATCCATATTTTATAGGGATCGTCTGTTCTGCGCCAGGGCAGGTCCCGCTTTTCAGAATGGTACCACTGCAGTAAATCTTCAGCAAAAAACTCAGACACGTTAAAACTCTTCGTCTATCAACTCTTCATCTTCATCTTCAGCTATCTCTACAACCCGAATTTCAAAATCCTGAGAAGCAGCTGCTCCATATTGATCAGTTGCCACAACCTGAAATCGGTGAGTGCCAACCTGACGAATATTTGGATTCCAGGTAAAGAGTCCGGATCGTTCATTAAGCCTTGCACCTCCGGGCATATCTACTCCAAGATATCGAACCAGATTTGGATTGGTTCCATCTGGATCAACAGCTTTAATATCAATTTGAAAAGCCTCGCCAACCGGAATCGTCATCGGTCGAGTTGGGGTAAATCTTGGTGGGGAGTTGAAAGGCCGCAGATCAATCGTAAAAGTTTTGGAATCACTCTGCCCATCTGTTGATGTTGCAACTATTTCAACCTGATGTCGACCGGTTTGAGTTGCAGTTGGTTGCCAGTAAAACGAATTACCTCGAATTGTTGCGTTCGTAAACGAAGCGTTGTAGCTAAATGTGACCTCAGCATCTACTGAAGATTCAAGCTCAAGCGGCATGATTAACGGGCGTGGGAATGGGAGAGTTACATTTGGTATATCTGCGAGGGTGAGGATGCCGTTTCCATTGTCTCTTCCCTGATTTGAACTGCCCTGACGCTCAACTACGGGAGCAAGTTTGTTGAATTCAGATACCCATAAATTGTTTTCGGTAACAGTAAAATAGTTTCCTGCCCTGTCATCAGTTCGCCAAAGTGTAAGCTCTTCGCCGGGTGTGCCAATCCACAGTTCACTGTTTGTAGTTCGCACAACAATTCTGTCTCCCCAGCTTTCCAGTTTCTCAACAGGGTAATCAACCTTTGCGATTGGCGTAGTACGACCGTCAGAATTTATCAGAAAAATATCGCCGTCTCGGTTTGAACCAAACAATTCACTTGCTGTAAGAAAAATTCGTTGTGTAGTTCTGTCTATCTGCACCTGCTCTTCATGATCAATAATAGCTGATTCATCTTCAGCGACTATGGAGTAGATATCAATCAGATTAGAATTGCTGAGTACGTAGAGAATTTGATTTTCGGATGCTGTAAGATCATTAACAGATCGGCCTCTGAACCGGTTTTCATCAATATAAGTGACATCAGAATCAACGCTTTCTGGGCTTTCAAGGCTGAGACTGCCAAGACCTCTATCGCCCAGGGCAATGTAGAGGTAGTTCCCGACCCGCTTCGCTGATCGGGGCCTGTTTGGGAGCAGGGTTGATGAGTAGACACCGAGTACAGATGTGGGTTCAACTACTGTTAGCCTTCTTCCGTTACCATAGAGATATGCAAAGCGGATGTCGCTTTCGAGTACATTACCACGTTGCTGCATACCGGTAGAGGAGTAGAGCCACTGAAGTGAATCACTGTGAGCTCTGAAAACAACAAGCCCTTCACTCTCTGAAAGTACATAAAGATGAGTGGCTGAGCTTTCGAGGTTTATCACTTCCGGAATCTCCATCTGGTGACGAATGTCCATACTCCATTGCGAGAGGGCAGGAGTTGCAAAAATTGTGATGATCAGAATTGTAAATAAAATTGAGAGAGATTTTTTTGTCATAATCTAAAGCCATCCATGTTTTTTATACCATGTAAGGGTACGGGCAATTCCCTCTTCCAGGGAATATTCCGGTGTATAATTTAATTCCTGTTCAGCCTTTTCGATTGAACAAGTCCACTCCAAAATCATTTCGTTTGCTTTTTCCTTGTTGATAACGGGATATGTACCAAAAAAAGTTGCTGTTGTTTCAACAACCCCGGCAATTTTTTTTACCCAATCAGCCTTCAGCTTAATCGGAATGTTTTTCCTGCCCAGCACAGTGGTTACAATATCTCGTATTTGATTCCAGTTGGCAATCTCTTTTCCGCTTATAAAGTATGTTTTAACTCCTTTATTTTTCTCCTCTGCTGCTTTAACTATTCCCTGAACAACATCCATCACATAAACGATGGAGAGTTCCGGATGATTGCCATCACCAACAATAGGGGCTACGCCAAATTTCATCATTTTAAAAAGTGAGTAAATCTGATCCTCACGAGGTCCGTAAACAGCGGGTGGACGCAAAATGGTAACCGAGGTATCTGGCGCCGCAACGCGATGGATCATCTTTTCCATTCTCTTTTTTGATTCACCATACATGCTAACCGGCTTCATCTCATCCTGTTCCGTAATTGGCGAACCGTTACTTGGTCCGGCAGCGGCAAGGGATGAGAGAACGACTATTTTTTTAACACCGCACTTCTCTGCCAGACGAAGCAGGTTTTCAGTGGCCTCAACATTGGCATGGTCATACTCCTTTTGAGTTGGAGCCTTTACCACTCCTGCAAGATGAAAAATGACATCACAATCGGAAAGTGCCTGTTGCATCTGCTTGATTGAGTGAAGATCGCCTGAAACTTTTGTGTATGATTTACCCTCAAGCCATTTTTCATTATTCCGTACAAGGCACTTTATTTCACTGTAGTCCGGATGTTTAATCAATGTATCAACAAGATGGCTTCCAATAAAACCTGTTCCTCCGGTAACAAATGCTTTCATTTAATTGTATATTCTGCCATTAAATTTTTCAGTAATTGAGATTGCTCGACTGCTAATTTATCCAGCATCTATTTTTGAGCCCTGTTCTATTATCCAAAACTCATTCAAAAACATAGTCTGTCGCTGTACTCAACTCATGCAAAGATACAAAGTTGGTGACCGCATTTAAAACAATATGAGCACCTTTAAAGTAGCACTATTTACGGGTAACTATAACCATATTCGAGACGGGGTTTCGCTCACGTTAAATAGGCTGGTAGGTTTTCTGCTTGAGAACGATGTAGAAGTGCTTGTAATTGGCCCAACTATTGATGAGCCGGCACTTAAGCACAACGGTGAGTTGGTTGCTGTTCCCTCAAAACGCTTACCGGGCAGACCTGAGTACAGGTTTAGCACATCATTCCCGGAAGAAGTAAAACAAAAAGTGGAAGCGTTTAAACCTGATCTTGTGCACATTGCAACACCCGATTTTTTGGGATATAAAGCGATGAAATGGGCACAGAGTAAAAATTTGCCGATTGTTTCATCGTATCACACCCATTTTCCAAGCTACCTTAAATACTATAAGCTTTCGATTTTAGAACCGATTCTATGGAAGTATCTGCGATGGTTTTATAAAAATTGCGAGCAGGTCTATGTGCCAACGCCATCGATGGCATCTTACCTCGAAGAACATAAAATTGATTCTGAGCTATTGATCTGGGCCAGGGGGATTGAGATGTCCAGATTTAATCCCGAAAAGAGAAGTGAAGAATGGCGAAAGCAGAAAGGTTTTAAGGAAGAGGATGTTGTTATCACATTTGTGTCGAGATTGGTCTGGGAAAAAAATCTAAACATCTATGTTGATGTGCTCAAGAAATTGATGGCCAAACACAAAAACATTAAGGCGCTTGTTGTAGGAGATGGCCCGGCAGGGGATGAAGTTAAAAAAATGCTTCCTGAAGGTGTCTATACCGGTTTTCTTAAGGGTGAAGAGTTGTCGGTATCTTATGCAAGCAGCGATGTGTTCTTCTTCCCCTCTGATACAGAAACGTTCGGTAATGTAACCCTTGAAGCGATGGCCAGTGGCTTGCCGTGTGTGGTTGCTGACGCCGTTGGAAGTAAGTCACTTGTTAACCATGAGAAAAATGGATTTCTTGCACCCGTTACTGATTCCGATAGTTTTTACAACTACATTGAAAGATTAGCAATGGACTCAGAGCTTAGAAAGAAAATGGCCGAAACGTCGATAGAAAAAGCTAAAGAGTACAGTTGGGAAAACATAAACGGTAACTTGCTTGGGTACTATAAACAAGTACTAAGCTAATTATTTGGAAGTGAAAATATTATATATCTCACATCTGCATCCACCTAAGAATGAGCCCCTGAAAAATATTGGTGGTATGCAGAATGTTAGTATGCAGATGATCGACACTCTATCAAAAAAAGATCATGTCGATATTGAGACAATTATCCTCCACACTTCATGGAAGTGGATCGGTATAAAAACATTTTTCTTTCTTGTTACACTACTCTGGCGACTACCGGCTGCTATAAAAAAGCATCAGCCTGATGTGGTGCTATTTTCATCAATGGTTACAGCATCCGTGGTTCCTTTTCTTTTGGGTAAACGGAAAACTTCATTTGTCACCATAAATCATGGGCAGGATGTGACTCTTCCATTTTTTCTCTACCAGTGGTACTTGCCAAAAGTGTTTAAAAAATTACAGGGAGTAATTTCTGTCTCATTGGCAACACGTCAAGCGTGCATAGATAGGGGAATGCCGCCCGAAATTGGTGTTGCACTGCCTAATGGATTCGATGCCTCCCGGGTTAAAATTTTACCTGAAAAGAGTGACGCCAGAAAGCTGTTGGAAGAGGAGTTTAATATTGATTTGAAAGGGAGAAAGTTGCTGCTATCTGTTGGGCGGCAGGTGAAACGAAAAGGTCACGAGTGGTTTATCAGGGAAGTTTTTGATAAAATAGAATCTGATGTAATCTTTCTGTTAATTGGTGATGGTCCCGAACATGAGGCGATTAAATCTGCAAAAATGGAGTCATCACTGAAACAAAAAGTGATTATTGCCGGTAGACAGTCTGATGAAATACTTGATGCTGCATATGCAGGAGCCGACCTGTTCGTTATGCCAAATGTACCTGTTAAAGGAGACATGGAGGGATTCGGAATTGTTCTGCTTGAGGCAAACAGAGCAGGTGTTCCGGCAGTAGCTGCCGACCTTGAAGGAATTAAAGATGTAATTACTCAAGGTGTAAACGGGTACAGAGTTCCTCATGGAGACGCAAATCAATTTGCAACTAAAATTGATGAAGTGCTTCAGGGAGAACTTGAAGAACTATCAAAAAAAGCCGTTGAATTTGTTGAAAATACCTTTAGTTGGGATTCAGTTGCTGATCGCTATGTTTCGTTTCTGAGAAGTGTGAATGAATAAGTTAACACAAGCGTTTAGTTAATTTGATAGAATCTTAATACTAGGTATATTTACCTGATTAATGTAAAAGTAACACTCCCACATGGGCGATATTAAAGCCGACAAGACATACCAAAAAGTTTTTAAGAAAGCTTACGACTTTACTAAAGCAGACGAAATTAAAGCGCTGGGTCTATACCCTTACTTTAAGCCTCTTCAGGCAACCGATGGAACCACCGTGCAAATCGAAGGTCGTGAAGTAATAATGGCCGGTTCCAACAACTATTTGGGCCTTACTAATGACCCGAGAACCATAAAAGCTGCACAAGATGTAATTGCCACTTATGGCACAGGTTGTACCGGGTCTAGATATCTGAATGGTACTCTTGATCTACACCTTGAGCTGGAAGAGAAGCTTGCCGAATTCATGAATAAAGAGTCTTGCGTACTCTTTAGTACCGGCTATCAAACAAATGAAGGTGCAATCCAGACGATTGCTGATCGGAATGATATAATTTTTTCAGATCGTGATAATCATGCTTGTATCGTTGTAGGTACCCAGGTATCGAATGCAAAAACGGTTCGATACCGCCACAACGACATGGAACATCTGCGCACTCTTTTAGAGAAGGCCGACCCTGATGTAGGAAAAATTATTGTAACCGATGGCGTTTTCTCCATGTCAGGCACACTTGCTAAAGTGCCCGAATTGGTTTCACTCGCCAAAGAGTTTGGCGCAGGTCTTTACCTCGATGATGCTCACGCAGTAGGGGTGATTGGAGATGGCGGTCGAGGAACGGCCTCCGTATTTGGTTTGACGGATGATGTTGATCTGATCAGCGGAACATTCTCAAAATCATTTGCATCTCTTGGTGGATTTCTTGTTGGCGATCGTACAGTAATTGAATATATCCGACATAAATCACCGGCTCACATTTTTAGCGCCAGTATGCCTCCGGCAAATGTGGCTACAGTATTAAAGTCACTCGAAATTTTGAAAGCTGAGCCATGGAGACTTGAGAGACTTGACGAGATCTCTACCTACATGAGAACAAATCTTAAAGAGCTTGGCTTTAACGTGTGGTCAAGCCAAACACCGATCATACCCGTGGTTATCGGAGAGATGATGCAGTGTTTCCAATTCTGGAAAGATCTATTTGAAGAAGGTGTATATGTCAACGCAGTTGTTCCTCCGGCTGTACCGCAGGGTCAGGCTTTGGTACGAACAAGTTACATGGCAACTCATACAGACGAGCATCTTGATATAATTCTAGACGCGTTCAGAAAAGTAGGTATCAAGCACGGAATTATAGACAAAAATGGTAATTCTTTGATTGATGTAGAATCTTAATCAGTGGAAAAAACTGCTAACACCAACAGCGTAACGATAGTTACGACCAAAGAAGAGAAGAAGAAATTCATAGAGTTTCCCTATACCCATTACGCTGAAGATGAGCATTGGGTGCCGCCGCTGAAAATGGAGCAAAAAAAATTGCTCGACGAAAAAAAGAATCCTTTCTACCAAAATGCAGAGATTGCACTTTTCCTGTCCGAGCATAATGGACAACCCGCCGGAAGAATAGCTGCAATCATTGATCACCGATATAACGACTTTCACAAAACAAAAACCGGCTTTTTTGGTTTCTTCGAGTGCATTGACAGGCAGTCTCATGCTGATTTACTCTTCAAGGTAGCTGAAGACTGGCTGAAAGAGAGAGGGATGGAGGAGTTACTCGGTCCTTCAAATCCAAGTATGATGGATGAGATCGGTGTCTTGGTTGAAGGTTTTGATAAATATCCATGCATCATGATGCCGTACAGCAAGCAGTATTATGATCCCCTCTTAAAAAAAGCCGGTCTTGAGAAAGCGATGGATCTGTTCACTTATCATGTAACGCAGGATAGTGTTGACAGAGACAGGGCTAACAGAGCCGTGGAAATTGTTAGAAAAAGACTTCCGGGAATTAAGATTCGTCCATTAAACCTGAAAAAGATTCAGGATGAGGTTAAAATTATCCGAAGAATTTTCAACGCGGCTTGGAAAAATAACTGGGGATTTATCCCGCTTTCAGAAGCTGAATTTGAATCGCTTGCTAAAGATCTTAAAAC
>SKGY01000017.1 GCA_007117235.1 Balneolaceae bacterium | reverse complement strand
TGTGATCATTCATTCCGGTTAAATTTCCTCCCAAGCTCACAGACAGATCCAGCCCGGGACTCTCAAGGCTCAACCTTAATATGCTGTCATCAAAATCTAATTGGTCAATTATAGGTGCGCCGCTACCTGTATATTCAAAACTTCCAATCTCCCACCCTATCCCTATTACAGAATATAGACCCGTAATTCTTGCTTGTTGAGGTTCTGTGTCGCCAATAGAAAACATTTGGCTATATGATATCTGGGGATTCAGTATTAAAACAGATAGCGTTATTATAAGAGTATAAACTAGTTTAAATGAAAATCTCATGACAGGAATGGTGTTGAGTGCTTCTTAGTTATAACTTGAAATTAGTAAGGATTAATATGAAAACAATATTGGCATTAATATTAGCGACATTTTTGATATCAACTTCGGGTGATGAACGAATGGAAAACATTTATAAGTACGAATTAAATTCGATTGATGGAAAAAACATTTCACTTGAAGAGTTTAAGGGTGACGTACTCTTAATAGTTAATACAGCTTCAGAGTGTGGATTCACTCATCAATACGGAGGATTACAAAAATTATTTGAAGACTACTCTTCAGAAGGGCTTAAAGTTTTAGGCTTTCCTGCAAATAATTTTGGAGGACAAGAGCCCGGTTCTGACGAAGAGATAGCACAATTCTGCGAATTGAATTTTGGAGTCAATTTCCCACTGTTTTCAAAAGTTTCAGTTAAAGGTGATGATATCCACCCACTTTTTGAGGAATTGATAAACACTGCAAACCCGGACTTTACCGGTGAAATTAGATGGAATTTTGAAAAATTTTTAATTGACAGGAACGGAAATCTTTTAAGAAGATTTAGAAGTAGTGTAGCCCCCGACAGCAATGAGCTTATAGACGCTGTCAAAAGCGCGCTGAATTAGAATATTCCTTACATACATCCCATCACCATCCCGATAAGAGGGCTACAGTTGATCCTGTAGCCCTCTTTTTATATCTGATAATTATTATATAAGGCTTGACTTCATGTTGTAATGCTCTTTATATTTGGTTCTGCCAAAAATTTGACTTGGCCCGGTAGTTTCCCGAATGGTCGGGATTAGAACGCCTGTCCCGAAGCGTCGGGAAGGTCGAGGGTTCGAGATTGGAATTGAGGTAAAGAAAGAATTTGAAATAATGGTCCGGTAGTTCAGTTGGTTAGAACGCCTGCCTGTCACGCAGGAGGTCGAGGGTTCGAGTCCCTTCCGGATCGCTTAGAAAGCTGCTCATGAAAATGAGTGGCTTTTTTTGTTTGTAGAGGTAATCAAAGAGCATAAAAAAGCCGATAGTCACAAGACTATCGGCTTTTGAGCAATCGTTCTAAAAAAATTAAAAAATTACTCAAGACCCATATTAAATCGATCCCGGAGCTCTTGAACGTAAATGCCGATTTCATTTCTTATTTCAAATAGGCGGTCGTGAAATTTTGCATAAACAGCTTTCACAATGAAAGGCTCTCGCTTCATATTTTGAAGATGAATCAACGCCTCGTTAGCAGAGTGAAGTGCTTTTTTAGTATAGGCGATATTTCCACCCAAAACATCCTGATCAAAACCAAAGGAATAACCACCTGCAAGTTTTGCAGTGATTTTAAGAACGTTGCTCACAAACTCGTGAACCTGCTTTGTTTGAAGGTGGGTTGGAATAGTTTCTCCCCATTTTAAAATATCAACGGCAAAGTTTCTGGCTTCTTGATACACATCAAGGTTATCGATTGAACCGTAATCTGAGAGTGTAAAATCATCACTTAGTTCTTTCCACTCTTCGCCGTAATCAAAATCTTCATCGTCGTCCTGATTGAAGGGAAAGTCTTCATTCTGAAAAAAGAAATCGTCATCATCCCAATCGTCATCCTCATCTTCCCAGTCATCTTCGTCTTCAGGGAAATATGCCTCGTCAAGGAGTAACTCCTCTTCAATGAAGGCTTCTACTGCGTCTAGTTCGTCTAAACTCTCCTGAAGAAGGGTAATCCAACGAGGAGTATTTCCTTTTGGATCAGAGGTGATGAATTGCCGGAGTTGTTCACTTCGTTTTTCGATCTCGTTTAGGTGGAGCTCCCATTGGAATTCATTCCAGATTGGGCCGCCATCAAAATCGTCTTGGCTCATTCAGTGAAGGGGTAATAGAATTATAGGTTACAGTATTTAAAATAAATTGCAGATCAAATACAAGTCAAAAATACGACTTTAAAAAATAAAAGTCTCTCTCTCTTTAAGATGATTTAAATGTAACGTTATAGCTTTTCTAGAACTCGGATAATTACCTTTGTCATCTTGGGCTCTGCAATTCCCGCTGCTTCTAAAATATCTTCCATTACAACTGGCTCAAGCGCATCAGGAAAACATTCATCGGTAATTACAGAAATGCCTAAAACTTCCATTCCCATATGAACAGCTGAAATGACCTCAGGCACTGTACTCATACCTACAACGTCACCGCCTATAAGTCTCATATACCGATACTCAGATTTTGTTTCAAGCATAGGACCGGTGGCAGCAAGATAAACTCCCTGGTGCATATGAATGCCCTCTTCTATAGCAACAGTTTGTGCAATATCAAGAAGACGCTCGGTATAAGGTTCACTCATGTCAGGAAAGCGGGGGCCCAGCTCATCATCATTGGGACCAATAAGTGGATTATCTCCCAGCAAATTAATGTGGTCGCGAATAAGCATGATGTCACCGCGCGTATAGTTTGGATTCATACCACCACAAGCATTGCTCACTATGAGTGTCATGGCTCCATTTGCTTTCAAAACCCGAACTGGAAAAGCAATTTGCTGCATGGAATAACCTTCATAGAAATGAAAGCGACCCTGCATGGCTACAACTTCCTTTCCGCCCAAGGTGCCAAAAATTAGCTTGCCTGCGTGACTCTCTACCGTAGAAACAGGAAAATGTGGAATTTGATCGTATGGTATTTCATCAATGATATCAATTTCATCAGCAAGCTGACCCAAGCCGGTGCCAAGTATGAGCATATACTCCGGACGTAAATCAGTTTGAGATTGAATATACAGAAGGGCTTCGTCTCGTTTTTTTCGAAACTCGGATACAGTATCTATGTTCATAAAATTTTATATAAATGGAGTTTAAATATTAATCCAGTTCGTCTAAAATATCGTCTAAGCTCTGAGGCTTTTTAGAAGTTGGTTCTTCATCAAAAGGGTCAATATCTGATTCAGCTTTCTTTTTTTTGGGCTCAGTATGCATATCTGATGGTTCAGGAATAGTCTCTTTTGGAAGCGTAAACAGTGACGCCTCATCTTTGCTGAATTGCTGAAGTGACTCCGAAGCGATATCAAGATAGGATCTAATTCCGCTTATAATTTCCTCACGACGATCTAAAAGTCGAAGAATACTTTGGCGAATTTGTTGCCGCTGTTGGTTGGCCTCCCTGATGGTAGAGTCGGCTTCCATTTCAGCTTTTTCAATTATATTCTTGGCCTCTTTTTTGGCACCTGACATTTTCTGCTCGGCACTGTCTTTTGCTGTTTGCAATGTTTCATGAAGAGCTTCCTCTACTCTCTCATAGTGCCGCAGCTTATCATCCATCTTATCTATTTGAGCTTCGAGCTCTCTCATTTTTCCAACCATGTGTTCCCATTCGCTGGAAATTAGACTTAGATAAGCTTGTACTTCTGCGACATCATAACCGCGCAGTGATTTTTCGAATTGCTGTTGTTTAATTTCTAATGCAGTCAGTTTCATGGGATTGGGGGTGGACTTTATTGATTTAGCATATTTTTTAGTTTTCCGCCTGAACCGGTTTCTTCTTTGCTTTCTTGTTGATCTATCTCTATTTCAATAGCACTTTTTTGTTCTGAAGTTTCTTTTTTATGTGAAGTAGTTTTTGCAGGTACTTCATCAGTAACAATAGCCTCAAGATTAGAGAGCCGTTGCTCAGTATTCTCTTTAAACTCTCTCAATGCTGCTAAAAACTCTTTGTTTTCTGATAGGTTCCCTTTCGATTTTCGTTTAATGATGTTGTTGATAATACTGCCAACAATTCCCAAAAAAACGATAGAAACAACACTTCCAAAAACAATCGCAATGGTTATAATTTCTCCTTCACTCATAATTTTGTTCTCCTAGTTTTTGCCAATCCTTCAACGGTTTTTTTATTTTCTTCTTTAAAATCTTTCTCGTCCGGGATATCAACGATCTGTTCACTGAATTCAGACGGATCATTTGCGGCGATGGCCTCTAAATTTTCAATACGACTTGTTAGGGATGTTATCAGTTCTTTAAGTTCATCCAGATTAGTGTCAATCTGAGTGTTTTTAGATTGCCATTTCAGCTTGTTTTTTTGGTAATCGATAATATATCCCCCAATGATGAAAACCAGGGGAACGAGTATCCAAATAAGCCCGGACATATCTGTTTATTTAATTAAGAAGTTGAGTTTAAAATAGTAAATCTGAGACATTCTGCACGGACAATAACGATTGAATTTTTTATTAGTTGCGCTCACCGAAAATTGCCGTACCGATCCGTACCATAGTAGACCCTTCCTGTATAGCAACTTCGAGATCGTTAGTCATTCCCATAGAAAGGTGCTTCAGATCAACAGAACCATCATTTAAATGAATATGCTCATCCCTTACTTGTTTAAGAAGTTTAAACTCAGGTCGTACTGATTCGGGATCGTCTGCAAATGTTGCCATTCCCATTAAACCCTGAACCTTGGTGAACTTGAGATCCTGTGCGTATTCAAGCATACCTTTTAATTGATCAGGCTCGCAGCCGCTTTTCTGATCCTCCTTACTGATATTAACCTGAATTAGAACGTTAATCACCCTGTTAATATCTGAAGCTCTCTTTTCTACCTCTTTAAGAGCTTTTTTTTTGTGAATGGATTGAATCCAATTCACCCTGTCAACCATATATTTGATCTTGTTTGTCTGAAGATTGCCAATGAAATGCCAGATAGCTTTCACCTCATTCACAGAAATCATTCTGTCTTCCAAAGCTTTAGCTCGATTTTCCCCAAAATGTAGCTGTCCTTCACTTAGAAGTTTAAGAATATCTTCATCCGGTTTTGTTTTACTGACGGCAACCAGAGTAATATCATCAGAACTACGCCCAGCCTCTTCACAGGCCTGTTGAACTCTTTTTTTTACCTGCCTGTAACGATCAATTAATTCTGTACTCATAATTGGTTTAAATATCTAAGGATGACTGTATTCAAAGATAAGATGGTTGAGCCTGCTTTAAAAGAATTGAAATAACTCTTTAAAGTGAGAAATTTATGTTTTAATGGATTAAAAATAATCGTATTTTTGTTGTCTGTGAAAGCAATTATGAAAAACCAGCGAAAATCCTACATAACAAGGGCGAGCGCGGAATACTATTCCCTCCTAGCAAGAAAAGCACATCAAAAACCGGAGGATAGCAGAGCTTGAATACCCAGGTTCGTCATATAACAGACTTTATGCATCAATGGGCACCGCCCAGTATAAAGATGGATTTTGACAACGTAGGCTTACTGCTTGGAGACCCTTTAGCCCCGGTATCCCGAATTCTTGTTTGTCTCGACGTTACAGAGGCCGTTGTTGATGAAGCAATGAAGAAAAAGTGTGAGTTAATCGTTTCACACCACCCACTTATTTTTAACCAGATCTCCTCCATTAATCCTGTTGATGAACAGGGTCGAATCATCTACAAAATGATTCGAAATAATATTGCGCTTCTATCAGCACATACAAATTTAGACGCAGCACTTGATGGAGTTTCATTTGTACTGGCAAATAACCTTGGGCTCGATAATCTCCAGTTTCTTGATAGAAGCTATTCTATAAGTAGAAAAATTTCGCTTACCACAAATGTGGAAGATTCTCAATCTGTACTGAAACTGCTAAACTATTACTCGGCAGAAGAGGCTCATTTTTTTGAAGTGGACGGGAGAAAAGAGGGGCAAAAATATTTTGAAGCAATTATTGATCAACATAATGTAGGTCAGTTAAAAGCTGCTCTTAATAGTGAGGGGTTACTTAAAAAAGGAAGTTTTCAGGAGTTAGAATTGAGTACCCCAACAAATAATTTTGGAATGGGTGTTGTGGGTTATTATCCCGAAGAGGGAATAGCCATGGATGAGTTTCTGCACCTTGTGTGTCGAGCCTTAGATGTTCCATCGGTAAGATTTTCCGGTAGCACAGAGCGGATAAAGAAAGTAGCTGTTTGTGGAGGTGCAGGTGTATATTTGAAAAAAGCAGCAATTAGGGCCGGCGCTGATGCATTTCTCACGGCAGACATTAAGTATCACGACTATTTTACAGAGAAGAAGGACTTTCTCCTGGTAGATGCAGGACATTATGAAAGTGAATTTCCGGTAGTTGAGGCGATTCGTAAAGAACTTGCTGAAGCATTTGAACATCTCGCGGTTGAAGCCACAGAAAATGTGACCAATCCGATGGAGATTTATGTAACAAATTTTGAAAATAAAAACATATAAATACCTATAAACCATTATGCAAGAGGTACTTCAACAACTCGCAAATTTACAATATATAGACAGCAGAATTGATGAAATTCGTCAGTTAAGGGGAGACCTTCCTGAAGAAGTGCTCGATATAGAAACAAATATTAACCGGTTCACTGCAAAAATTAATCAGCTCGAAGAAGAAGAGGATAGTTTAAAGGCAGAGAAAAAGAAGCTTGAACTGGATATCGAAACATCTAAAGATAAAACTAAGAAATATGAGGAGCAGCAGCTCTCTGTAAGAAATAACAGAGAGTATGATGCACTTACAAAAGAGATTGAGTCTCAAAAGCAGTTTGTCGAAAATTCAACAGCCCGAATTGAAGAGATTGGAAATCGATTGGAAGAGCTTGAAGCCGAATTGAAAGAGAACAAAGAGAAGCTAGAGGAAACCGAAGAGCATCACAAAGAAAAGAAAGAAAATCTCGACAAAGTCGTTGAAAGCACTCAAACAGAAGAAGACAAACTTCTTAAAAAAAGAAAAGAGCTCGAAAAAGCTCTGGACGATCGGTATGTAAGAAGCTACAATCGACTAAGAGATGGGCTTGCAAATGGAATTGCAGTAGTAGGTATGGAAAGAGGGGCTGCATTGGGTATGGCTCTACCGCCACAAACGCAGGTTGAAGTTCGACGAAAAAACAAGGTTATCATCGACGAGCATAGTGGACGTATAGTGATCGACCCAAGCTTTTTTACTGAAGCTAAAAAGCAGCTGAAAGTTTAACAGATTATCTCTCGTAGTTTAAACCTCTCCGAATTCTTATCTTAAGTAAAGGTTTCCGGGTAATCGTGCATCAGTTGTAAAAACTTATGTAAGGAAAGTCCGAACACCAACAAGAGCCATGCTTCCTAACAGGAAGGGTTTGCTGTTGAAAAACAGCAGATACAGATAGTGCCACAGAGAATATACCGCCACCGATTCGTCGGGGTAAGGGTGAAAAGGCGAGGTAAGAGCTCACCGTCACAGTTGGTGACAACTGTGTGCAAGGTAAACCTCATGGGGTGCAAGTTCACGCAGATTGTGCGCTTCTTGTCGCTATACAATCGGGTAGAACGCTTAGATCCTGTCAGTGATGACAGGGCCAGATAAATGATTACCATTCCGATTTTATCGGGATACAGAATTCGGCTTACAGGAAATCTTTACATTTTTTAAGGCTACTCAGTGCAAACGGGGTGGCCTTTTTTTGTTATTGGCACCTAAAAAGGGGATTTTAAGACAGGAACAATCAGCAATATAATGCAGTTAGACTAGTTGAAACTGTATACTAATCACAAAAAAGACAGATAATTATGACATTTTTAAAAAGCGCAAGTGTAGCTTTATTGATACTACTAATCGGAACAGGCACACTCTTTGCGCAAGGACAGCAACCACCACAAATGCCTGAACTTCCTACTTCAGCTGATGTGAGTGACGAAGAGATAGATATTTTAGTAAAAACTATTTTTGAACTTGAGCCAATTCAACTGGAAACCCAAGACAAAATGGCTGAAGCTGTTGAAGCTGAAGACATCAGTTTTGAAAGGTTTCAGCTATTAATGCAAGCGATGCAAAACCCACAGATGGCAGATCAAGTTGATGTATCTGACGAAGAGATGTCTAAGCTGCAAGCTCTTCAGCCTAAACTGATGGAAATCCAGGGTGAAGCACAACAGGAGATGGTTGCTGCAATTGAGGCTAATGGTCTTACAACAGAACGCTATCAAAGTATTTTGATGGGAGCCCAGCAAGATCCCGAACTCAGAATGAGAGTTGAAGCTCTTCTTGAGGAAGAGGAAGAAGGTTAAAACCACTTCTTTTTAGAGTATAATAAAAGGTTGCTTATCAGATGATGGGCAGCCTTTTTTATTTCATTAAAGGTTTATCTTATAATTACCTTTAATTTTTCTGTCGATCTCTCTCTTCATATCTTTCTCTTTAATATCGTCACGCTTATCAAAGCTCTTCTTACCTCGCCCAAGACCAATCAAAAGTTTTGCATAACCACCCTTGAAGTAAAGTTTGAGAGGCACAAGAGTAAACCCTTTTTGGTTGATATATTTATCGATCTCTTTGATCTCCTTTCTTTTCAACAATAGCTTACGGTCGCGACGCTCATCGTGGTTATTGTAAGAGCCAAATTCGTACGGCTTTATATACATATTTTTCAGCCATACTTCTCCATTACTGAGATAGGCAAAAGCCTCATTGATACTAGCTTTACCGGCGCGAATAGACTTTACCTCAGTACCACGCAGAGCGAGTCCGGCCTCATATGTTTCATCAATATGAAAGTCGTGTCGCGCCTTACGATTCTCTATTTTTGGAGGCGATTTCTTTTTGTCTGTTTTCTGCTTGGCCAAAATAAATCTTAAAATTTAAATGTAGTATTAAGCCTAGTAATTAAATCCAACTTCCCGTAACCCCTCAAGTACCTCAGGTTCAGGCTCTCTATTTGGTATAGTAGAATAAATAGCCATGATTTGCTGAACCTGCTCTCTTGCAAATTGATTTTCAGGATTTAATCTTAAAACTTCTGTGAACTGCACAAGTGCATTGTTCATACGGGTTCTCATTTCCGTTTGGTCAAATGTATTCATGCTGTAAAGCCCATAATTCAAATGGGTTTTTTCAAGCAGAGTACGAATTTCAAGATCTGACCGATCTTCACTCTCAAGAAGATCAAGTGCAGATTCATATTCATTGTTTTCAATGAGGTAATCAATTTGCTCTGATAGTGTCAGCGAGGCAAAATCAGGATTTTGCTCGGTCTTTCCACATGAAATGATGAATGTAAAGATGATAATAATGGTGAAAAAAAGTCTCATAACTGATTAAGTGTTAGTTTAAAAAATAGATTGGTGTTGGGCTGATGCACAGCAGAAAAACCCCCATGCTTATCCACCCTAATCTTTTTCTGCCCGGAGATAGTTCTTGCTCATAAATTACAGGGGGGTGTTCCATCTTCACA
>SKGY01000031.1 GCA_007117235.1 Balneolaceae bacterium | reverse complement strand
TCGCGTGTACCCTTCAGGCGGATTGTACATAAACTCATTGATCAGCACATCGCCCGGCTCGTAAAGATCGAATACAAAAAAGTCAAACTCGGTACCTTCAGCAATCTGCCAACCCGGAACACTGCCAATTGATCCGACTGTAAGAGTTTGATCGCCGGTTGGGAGCGGGTTTTCGAATTCAAGATTCAATGTATCAGCAGCTATTACCGTCAGTGCAGCAGGGTTAATCTCTGCAATGCTGAATTTATTTGCTTCAAGGTCATCCTCATCAAACGGCAGATTAAAAGTCAGCTGTAATTCGGTAAGAGATACCACATTAACATTCAGTGAGAACTCAAAATCAGCAACGTCATTTGGCTGACCCGGAGTACCAAGTAACTCATTAACGGATTCAGCCCAGTTTTGTCTGTAAACAGCATCAATATCCAGGCGGCGGCGTTCCAGCGCTACCCCGTTTCCGCCCCAGGTTGATGGATTATATCGAAGAGAGTCAGCATGCTGCCCCTGATTATCCAAAAGCCGTATCGTGCTTTCCGTAGTCGTCGTCAATCCCGGGAAGTTTGACATCTGAACCCAGCTTCCACTCCCGAAACTGCTCTTCATTAAACTCGAATCGGCAGTGATCACCAGGTAACCGTTTGGTTGAATTGCTATACTTGACTCGCTAATGGCGCCACCATTATTTGTAGCACCAACTTGCCGGCGTAGTTCAAAATCTCTGAGATTCAGAATCTTATCGGTTGTATTAATCAGCTCCACATATCGCGTGTATCCTTCTGGCGGATTGTACATAAATTCATTGATTAGCACATCACCAGGCTCATACAGATCAAAAACAAAAAAGTCGAATTCTGTATCCTGCTCAATCTGCCAGCCAACAATACTCTCTATATCATTGATGATTAACGTATAACTGCCAACATCAAAGGTTATGTCAAATTCGAGAAGTACATTTTCTGAATTTGGAAATTGTATCCCGGTTGGTGTCTCGCCACTGCCAAGCTGAAAATCCGTTGCAGATACTGTTGATACATTCAATGGCTGCGTAAATGTAATGAGAACATTTCCATCATCCTGAACGTCTGCATTCAGCACTCTAAATGGATTTGTGAAACGAAACTCAAACACCTGATCACCGGTAACTTCATTTCCGAAAATGTCATCAACATTATTGTAATTAAAGAGGTAATCCGCTTCATCAACAAGATTTTCAACAGTTTCAAAAATGAGTATCCGTTTATCTATTTCATCATACTCTACCGATTCAAACTGAGTATTATTATCCAACCCAAAGTTCGACAGATCAATAATAGAGTTTTCTGATAATGCACGTGAAAACCGAACTTTAATCTCTCTTGGAACTTCATAAATGACCTCTACTACTTGCGGTTCATCAGTTGGAGCAATGACTGTATTTGCCAGCCCGGGTGACCCCAGTAAGGCGTCAGAAGACTCGATCCAATTATCACGATAGACAGGTGAAACATCAAACGAAGCCCTTTCTAACGACCTTCCGTTTCCTCCCCATAAACTTGCCCTGTAAAAAAGGGAATCAACTGTTACTCCACCGTCTGTTTTTAGAACAATTTCGTTTTGTGTTGTAAGACTAAGTGATGGAAAGTTCTCTGCCTCAAAGAAATTTCGCTCACCAAATTTTTCAATAAAAACAGGCTCTCCTCTTGTGATAACAAGATACTCGTTTGGTGAAATAGAAAGGTCCGTTTCGGAATTGATATTTTCACCATTTATAGTAAAATCCCTGAGGTTTAGAAATTTATCAGAAGAGTTGAACAGTTCTATATACCTTGGCCGGTCAAATTCCGCCGTTCGCCAGTCGACAGGAACACGATAGAAGAACTCGCTAATCAGGATGTCACCGGTTTCAAACTGATCAAATACCATGAACTCAAATTCATTATCTCCGATGAGAGGCCAACCATTTACACTTTCAATCTCTCCAATTATAAGTGAGTAGCTGCCTGCGGCAAGTTGAGGATCAAATGTTAATCTTACTGTCCCTGCAGAAACTGACTCTACGTTTGAAGGGTTTCCAACACCTTCTACTATAAAATTTGAGGTGTTATTTAAAAATGACTCTTCAACAGCTTCAGTAAAGATAATATCTATCTCTTCGTTTGAATTGGCAGTAAAACCCACAACTTCAAAGGGATTTTCAACCGTGAAGTTAAATTCTGTGTCACCACTTAGATTCCAATTGTTAAGACTTCTGATGTTTTCAACTATTGAAAGATCATAATCGCCATCTTCAAACACAGTTGAGAAAATAAGCTTAATTAATGTAGGGTTAGCGTCGCTATCAAACTCTACATTTTCCGGATTACCAACACCAGATACATTAAAAGCTGAAGTAACCAAGTCAGCTTCATCAGGTTCCTCCGAAAATTCAATTTCAATATCTGTTGCATTAACTAACTCCACATTTTCAATGAAAAATGGACTCGTTATTGTAAACTCAAAATTTACAGGTTCAATCGTGTTTCCTCTGAAATCATCAATATCTGTAATCTCAAGAGTGCTCTCACCTTCATTAAGGCCATCCTCAAATTCAATGATTACTTCATTCTGATTATCAATATCGAGAGTGACCCCGGTTGGTTGAACACTGTTTAAACTGAAATCCGTTGTTTGAAGCGAGCTTTCATCGACCTCTTCTGTGAAAAATAGACGCAGACTGCTACCAGACTCCACCTCTACATCAACCAGCTGAAGTGGCTCAATTCCATCTCTAATGACAATGTCATCGAAATAGAAATTGTTAGCACGTGTGGCTGTATAATTTAGCTGAAACCCAAAAAAGGAAGACGTTGTATGCGTGTTATCTAAGGTACTGCCCACAAATTTTGGAACAGAGCCATAGCCCTCAGACTCATATAAACCCCATTCGCCATCGACATCTCGAGTCACTTTTATTTGATAGGGACCGCCACCTGAAATATCCAGTTCACCGGTTAAAATTTCTGTACCTGTACCATTTGTAAATCTAAACAGCCTGAAAAAATTAGGTGATGAGTTTTCGCCTGTACGAATTGCATAGCCGTTTACATTGTCTGTCAGATCTTCTGAGTCTGAGGTTAGAAAAATAAAACCCCTATTCGAATTTGAGGGCGGGAAATCCTGATCTATATAAAACTCCCAGGTTCCATAAGCGGTAGTTGACGCAGTTCGTAGCTGTGAACTACCCGCCTCTGGAGCGGCCAACCTTAAGAGTGTGTTACCATTATCATCGAAAAAAGTGAAGTTCCCTATATCTCCGGTCCATTCCGGATTGGCAGTTAAATTTTGGTCTTCAAAATCATCCTCAATAACAATATTTTGTGCTCCGCCAATATTAACAGAGAGAGCAAGAAAGAAAATTGAAGCGTTTAGATGTGGCAGTAAATATTTCAAAAGAACTGCATTTAATTCACAGTTGACTAAAAAACATACTTTTACTGATCTCTCAACTTAATTGACCAAAAGAAATGGGAATTGCGAGGTCAATCGCAATTCCCATAAGGACATTGAGAAATGTGCTCAAGCATTTCTCAATTTTGCTCTTAGTGTGTATCGTGTTCTCACCATTAGGAACCGAGATTTCAGAATCCCTTACAATTTTTTTAAAAAAATTTCCTTACTCTGATTTATCACTAAAAACGGCCATTAAGCTATTATGAATAGACCTCTTCCCTTTGAGATACCAAATGTGAATCACGGAATTGTTGTAGTTAAAGGATTATTTCATCTGAAAAATGAATCTCTTGTGCTTGAATTTGACAAGCGCGACGGGTTTGTGGGAATAATGAAATCAGATCTGGAAGAAGTAGTCATACCCTTTCAGGAAATTGCCTCCATCACATTTATAAAAAAATTATTCACTACCCGAATTGAAATTGTAGGAAGTTCAATGAAATCACTTCACAACATTCCCGGTGCAGAACAGGGCAGGATCTCACTAAAAGTTAAGCACAAAGACAGGAAACTTGCAGAATCTCTGATGAGCCATGCCAGATTAAAATTGTCGGAATTTAAGCTAGATGAACTTGAAGGGGATTTATAAAAGTACAATTAAATGAGTGACCTAACTCAAACTCACACTGCAAAGATCTGACTCTCGTCCCGAAAGGCTTTAAACTCGAGAGCGTTTCCGCTTGGGTCCATGAGAAACATTGTTGCCTGTTCACCCGGCTTTCCTTTAAAACGAACGTAAGGCTCTATAATAAACTCTGTGTTTTGATCTTTAAGCCGGTCAGCCAATTCATGAAATTGATCCCACTCCAGAATTACACCAAAATGCTTAGCAGGTACTGCATGTCCGTCAACTTCGTTCGATGCAGATTTACCGGCATCTTCAGGGCTTAAGTGAGCTACTACCTGATGGCCCCAAAAGTCAAAATCAATCCATTTGTCTGAACTCCGTCCTGTTTTACAGCCCAGAATATCTCTGTAAAATTTAAGTGTTTGCTCAAGTTCTTTTACCGGAAATGCAAGATGAAATCTTGGAACTGCCATAAGTTGATCAATTTTTAGTTTTAATTTTTCGTTTAGTTGGTACGCTTCTCCAAATCGCTGAGAAATGTGTCGATGCGTTTTGCATTCACGCCCACGTCACTTCGTCCAATCCGCGATTTTGACCTCATATCGACGCGGGTACCTTCATCCGATTCGGCAAACCTCAGAACCACATCATCCTTAAATCCAAACCATGCAAGCTTTTCAGTAGCCTCAATTCGTCCGTCGTTTCTGTTAATCGCAACAATATCCCACTTACGATCAATCAACAGCATAACGGCGTGGTCCATAACTTCCTGTAAATCAGTATCAAGCAGCAGTGGTTGTATATGCGGGTAAGCTTCACGCTGCGCTTCTGCAGTCTCTTCACCGGAATATTCAGGCGGATTAGGTGAATCTTCTCGCAGCCTAACCATAGCAACGAATTCAGGCGGGTTGTCCAGGTCTGTTGTAATATCATGGATAGGTGGAACTGATCGGGCTTCATTTTGCCAGTATAGTGCAGTAACTGTGGCAGCCCCCATCAGTAAAAAAACAAACACCACTAAGAATCTGGCCTTAAATTCTGAATTTCTTACAAACCAATATGTAGGCACACTTATAATAGTTAAGCCTATTGCGACATATGCACTGTAGCGTAGTATTGTGAATCCTGTGCCCAAACCCCACAAGCCCCACTGATATCCATACCCCGACATTAGAAAGAGTACTGCAGTAATGAGTGACAGATAAAATAAAATCCGTGAAAACAACATGAGAACCTCGATTTATGAGTTTAACAACCAGCTAAACATATTCATTTCAGAACAATTTTTTATCATAAACCGGACATTTTTTAATCCAAACAGATCTCTGAATTGAATTAGCCTTCGTATAGAAATCACCGTATTTTTGAAGTCTATCATTAATTATAAAAAACTTTTTCATGGAAGGATCTGTTCGCGTCCGTTTTGCACCATCACCCACCGGATTTTTGCACATAGGTGGTTTACGTACTGCACTTTACAACTATTTATTTGCCAAGTCTCACAAGGGAGGGAAATTTATACTTCGGATTGAGGATACAGATCAAAGCCGCTATGTGGAAGGAGCTGAAGAAGATATAATCAAATCGCTGGCATGGTGCGGAATGGAAATTGATGAAAGTCCAGAAAATCCCGGAGAGTTTGGACCATACAGGCAGAGCGAAAGAAAAGAGATCTACCACAATTTTGCGCAAAAGCTGATAGAGAACGGTGAAGCATATTACGCCTTTGATACTACTGAGGAGCTCGATCAGATGCGGGAGCGTTTGCAAAATTCCGGGAACCCGTCTCCAAAGTATGATTCAATTACACGCCAATCTATGAAAAACAGCCTGACACTTTCTCAGGATGAGGTTCAAAAAAGACTTGATGAAGGAGAAGAGTATGTAGTTCGCCTTAAAGTTCCCAGAAGGGAAACCATTCGGTTTGAAGACCTCATCAGGGGTCATGTTTCTTTCGAATCAAAAGGACTTGATGATCAGGTTCTATTAAAGTCTGACGGCATGCCAACTTACCATTTAGCCAATGTTGTTGATGATCACCTCATGAAAATATCGCACGTTATTCGTGGTGAAGAGTGGCTGAGCAGTACCCCAAAACATATTCTTTTATACAAAGCTTTTGGCTGGGAACCTCCAGTCATGGCTCATTTGCCGCTTATTATGTCTCCTGCGGGCGGAAAACTTTCAAAGAGAAAAGCAGAGGAAGAAGGCATCCCGGTTAATACCAAAGAGTATATCAAGCAGCATTATGAGCCTGAAGCTCTCATTAACTTTTTAGCTTATCTCGGCTGGAGTCCCGGCGACGACAGTGAAATTCATTCACTAACAGAACTTACAAGTCTTTTCACTCTTGACCGTGTAAGCAAAGGCGGCGCTGTTTTCAATCATAAAAAACTACTCTGGTATAACGAGCACTATCTGCGCGAACAAACGGATAAGACACTTGCTGAAAGAGTGAGCAAAATTGCAAGCGAGCAAGGACTTGAAATAGAAAACAATGAGTATCTTGTGCATGCAATTAATTTGCTTAAAGAGAGAGTAAGCAAGGTTGATGAAATCATCACTATGGGAAGCTTCTTTTTCGATGACATTGATGAGTATGACGAAGATGCACTTAAAAAATGGAAGTCTGACAGCAGTGATCTTGTAAATCAATACAAAGATAAAATTGATGCTATTTCAGAATCAGATTTTGAAGCCCCACTCCTCAAAAAAAATCTTGAGGATGTAATCAACGCAAATGAAGTTGGATTCGGTAAATTAATGATGCCGCTTCGAATTGCAGTTACAGGGCAAGGTTTTGGTCCGGATCTTTTTGCATCAATGGAGCTGCTTGGTAAAGAAACAGTTCTGAGACGAATTAATAAGGCGATTGAAAAATTAGACTGACTCAATAACTCTTAAGAGTGTTTACGGGTGTAGCGTATTATAGTGTATAAAAACAGCGTTATATCTTTATCAGTGAAGTGTAAAATAAAATTTTCCGCTATCTTACTGCTTGTAAACCAAAAAGAACGAGAGACATATGAAAACTTTTATCAAAATTGTCGGCGCAATCCTCATCTTCTTTGTTGTGCTGATCATTGGATTAAATATCTACTTCACTGACGACCGATTAAAGAACATGATACTGCCTGAAGTAAGGGCACTAACCGGTAGTGATGTTCAGGTCGAAAGAATGTCACTCACATTCTTTAAAACATTTCCAAGATTTGGCGTTGAGCTTGAAACATTCAATATGCCCACACCTGACGGGCAACAGTTTGTATCAATTGACGAGTTATTGATTGGTGTCGAGTTACGCCCCCTTTTGAACAATGAGCTTTCAATTTCAAGATTATCTATTAATCGGCCAATCATCTCTTATTCTGTTTTCGCAGACTCAACTACAAATATCGATTTCCTGCTCGAGTTGGCTACTGAAGAGCCGGAAGTTGACGAAACTGAGGGTTATGCAATAACAATTCCGAGGTTTACAATCCGGAATGCTGAGATTTTTTACAATGATGAACTAACCAACACTAGCGTCACAATGAGGGATTTTGATGCAGATATCTCTCTAAACTATGCAGAACTAATTGAGAGTACGATTGACGCTACTCTTGGCTCACTAAGCGCCGAAATGGATGGAGTTAGTTATGTTGAGAATCTTAGCTTAAGCTTAAATCAAACCTCTACACTTGATCTTGAAAATGAAACCCTTAACCTCACTGAGGGAATTTTTTCAATCCGGGGTCTCGCTTTAAACCTGTCAGGATCAATCTCATCATGGGGATCTGAAGCGCCTGAAGTTGATCTTCAGTTTCTATCAAACTCTGATAATTTTGGCGACCTGCTGCGACTCGTTCCTCCTGAATATGAAGATGCCATTGCGGGACTTCAAACCCGTGGTTCACTGGCCCTTGAGGGTTCTGTAACCGGACAAATCACAGAAAATGAAATACCGAGATTTGATCTCGTTATTCAGGTTACAGATGGTTTTGTACAAAACCCTGATCTGCCTGACGCCATAGAGAATATTGTGATCAATATTGAGGTGAATAATGACCTTGCAACTATACGTGAATTCAGAGCAACAGCTGCAGAAAACTCAATTTCAGCAACCGGTTCACTGGAACGTCCCCTCGAAGAGGATGCTGTCTTTTCTGTAGATATAAACGGGGATGTGGATTTAGCAACCATGAGCAGATTTTACCCAATCGATGAGTTCGGCATTGAAAATCTTGCAGGTATGTTGCAAACAAACTCATCTGCTACCGGCAGAATTGATCAGCCTGAAGAAGCGGTCTTTTCCGGTACATTTTCTTTAAGCAATGGCCTTTTGAAGTATGTTGATGTTCCCCGTGCCATAGAGCAGATCAACGCAAAAGTTGACGCCAATCAGGATCGTATTATAATTGAGGAGTCCGGTTTTACGGCCGCATCAAACCGACTTACCATGTCTGGACAGATTTTACGGCCACTGGATGAAAATGAACGATCTGTTGATCTGACTTCAAATATCGATTTTGACCTGGCCACCATTAAAGACTTTTACCCGATTGATGAAGATACACTGACCATGCGAGGTCGGCTGCAGTCGCAAATAATATTGAGAGGAAAACCTGATCCAGATAACCTTCAGGCACTTTTAAATCAAAGCACAATAGAGTTTCGGGATGGCTACATTGCTCATCAGCAACTCGGCAAACCACTTGAGGATATCACCTTTATTGCAAATGCTACCTCAAGCAGTATAACCATTTCCCGAGCACAGTTTAAAACCGGTGAAAATTCTCTATCAGCACAGGGGTCAGTAGAAGACTTTTTAAGTGACAATCCGTTTTTTGATCTCACGTTTGATGGAAATGCCCTGTTTGATGATATCAGTTCTTACTACTCACTCGAACCCTGGATTCAGGAGTTAACAGGTAATGCGGTTATGAATCTGAATGCCAGAGGTCCCGCCGGAGATCCAACGGAAATTGCATTGAACGGTACACTTCAAATAGATAATGTAAACGCAATCGGAGACTCTATCCCTCTGCCGGTTACAGACCTAAGTGGTGAGTTAAATATCACGCCAAACCGAATGACGTTAAATCGATTTACTATGATGTACGGTACGTCTGATATTGGCCTGGAGGGAACTCTTGACCGATATCTGAATTTTCTGAATGAGGCTCATGAATCCACATCAACCATGCCTTCTATATCGGGTTCTTACAGGAGCAACTTTCTGAACATGGATGAGATGATTGATTGGGACGCTGAAGCTGAAGAAGTGCCGATTCCTATCGAACTGCCAAATATGATCGCTTCAGTGTCAGCACGGATTGACAGCCTTGTTATTTTTGACTTGGCTATTACTCAAATTACCGGTTCAGCAGATATGAATCCCGATGGAATTATTTTTAATGAGGCTAAAGCGACGATGTTTGGCGGTAGTGCAAATGGCAAAATGGAGTGGATGGTACCTGACCCATTGCG
>SKGY01000213.1 GCA_007117235.1 Balneolaceae bacterium | reverse complement strand
GGTTATCACTTACAAAAAAGATGTGAAGGCTGGTGATTCAGACCCGATGCTCCAACTATTAAGTGGCGATGATTTTAGAGGTAATACTATTCGGGTAGAACAAACGCATGGACATGTGAGATTAAAAGAGGCATTTAGAAAACTTTACGAGAATGGAATCCACTCAGTATTAGTTGAGGGAGGTCAACAACTTTCATCAGCTTTGCTTCGAGAAGGTTTGGCGGATCAGCTTCAGCTCTTTATAGCGCCTAAGCTGCTTGGCGGGGGAACCAAATCTGTTTTTAATCTTAGGATTGACAGAATGGAAGATATCGTGCCATTTAAAGACTCACGATGGGAACAAGTTGGGAGTGATATGCTATTAACTGCAAATTTATAAATCATGTTTACTGGAATTGTATCAGAAGTTGGTAAGGTATCATCAATTAAAAAGATTAATGGTGGTTCAGAGCTTTGGATTAATTGCTCGTTTGCAAATGACGCACATATCGATGAAAGTATATCGGTAAATGGGGTATGTTTAACTGTTGTAGATTTTAATAAAGAGTCTTTTAAAGTTCAGTGTGTTGAAGAAACACTTCGGAAAACAAGCCTCGGTGAACTTAAATCTGATTCACCGGTTAATCTGGAGAGATCGCTAACGCTCGAAAAAGGTATCGAAGGTCATATCGTGCAAGGGCATGTAGACACAGTTGGAAAAATTATAAAGATTGATCAGAACGGAGCGGATCTTCTGGTCACAGTTGAGTTTCCTGAAGAGTTTAAAGATTATGTTGTGGGGAGAGGAAGTGTTGCCGTGGATGGAATTAGTCTCACGGTAGCTCAAAATGAATCTAATGTTTTCAAAGTGGCAATTATCCCTTATACATGGGATAACACAAATCTCATATCGAAAAAAGAGGGAGATTTGGTCAACCTCGAGTTCGACATCTTTGGAAAATATATCATCCAGTATCTCAAAAATATTGAGCGGTAGATCAGAATCTTCTTGGTGATCTTCCTGATGGATTTGAACTTCTTTCAAGGTTGTTTAAGCCCGGTAATTTCTGGAACAGACTTGAGATCTGAGCACTGGATAGCGATAGTCTGAAGAAGTAGTATTGAAAATCTCCGAATGGATTGAAGGTAAATGACAGATTCCAGCAAATCATCTCTCTTTGTAAACTAAACTGAGCGGGTGTAAGATCCTGCTCAATGAAGTCGTAACCGAGACTGGTATTAAATCGCCACTTTGGCGTTAGATTAAACTGGATACTGTTAGCATTTAAAACAGCTGTTTTTCGAGCAGGGGCATTAAACTGGTAATTCCACCTGTAGCTAAAATCTAACCCAATACTCCATGGAGCACTAGTTCTCTGTATAGGGCGGGTATTGAACCGGTTATCAACAGGGCCAAAGAATGCCTGATTCAATGGGTCATAAGGTCCATATCGTGGTGTTGTAATTCTTGGACCACGACTACCACCCCTGAATGTTGTTGATAAGCTTAACGAATAGCTTATTGGTTGCAGAAATTTATTACTCGCGTTCCAGATAAATGTGTCAATTTCCCTGCCGTTCTCATCGCGACTGTAAAAGGAGTAGGTAGCGTTCATGGAAAATCTTAATCCTTCCACAACTCGTGATGAAAGTGTGGTATTCAATCTGCTGAGCTTTAAGCTGTCTGCTGCAAAATTGTACCCGGCACTTGCCGATAGATTGTCAATAAGCCTGAGATTTGTAGACTTTACCTCTCCGGTAGAATCTCTTCTTACTCTCTTTGTCTCAAATACATTGCGAATATCAAAATTAATTGATCGCTGTTCGCCAGCTGAGGGACCGCCAAAAATAGCACCTTCAAAAATAGAGTATTGCTGTGTGTTGCCTAGTGTGTCTGACTGCACTTCACGATAATAGCCCCACATTTCGTCAGAGAAGTCCGGTCGATAGCTGAAGTTGATAGTTGGTCTGACGGTGTGCCTTAAGCCCTCAAAATTACCAATCCTGGCCTGAGAAATACCGTAAAAGGTTGTGCTGAAATTGAGACCCGTATTGAAATCTCTTGCTGAGGCAAAGCCGGTTTCTCGCCTGTTTTCGAGTCGATTTTCCTCCACATTCAACTCTTTACGTATTGTAGAAGGATACCAATACTCATTATAGCTAAAATTTGCACTAAGGTTTAGGAATTGGCTGGGAACAAGCTGACCGGCATTGATACTGGCTGACTGTCGGAGTCCATATTGAATGTGGGTGTCATCACCGGTTGCCTCTTCATATTTATCTCTGTCAAAAAGTGCTTCGAGCCAGTTTACCTGTGCTGAATCAGCATCAATCGGATTATAATCGTATGATGACCTGAACTCATTATTATATCTGACTGATATTCTTTCATACCAGCTTTCATTTCCGGGAGTAGATCGATCAGATGCAAAAGGGGTGAATTGTCTTAATGAAAAAGAGGCGTCAGGCCCGCTTAATCTGGATCTGTTTGTAGCAAACTGTTGATTCAGGTTTGATGTAACACTAAAATTATAAAGTCCTTCCGGGTGTCGATACCGGTAAGCTGCTCTCGAAGTTGTACTTGTTTGGGCCCGTTCATTGGGGTCGAATGAGTTCCTCTGGAAATAGTTTGCAGTTTGCAGATTAATGTTTGCGGTCAAATTAGCGAATGGTGATAACTGCTGATCGTGATTAATTGATACCCTTCTACTGGTTACTTCCTGAAAGTTTGGATCAGTGGGCTCGAGTCCGCGTTCATACGAATAACCCACAACAACTGAGCCATTGTAATTACCTGTTCTCCGATATTGCATGCGTCCTTCACTAAAAACTGTGCCTGAGGTAAACAAATCGAAGGATGCTTGACCTGTAATGTAATCATTGAAGTATTGAAACCAGCCTAAGTTCTGTACACCAATTCCACGAGTTGCTGTATTTTGATAGATGTATGTGGGTTCAAGTAATCCAGACTGTCGACTCTCTATTCCTGCGGGTACATAACCAAATGGAAAAACGAGAGGATAGGGGATATCAAGAATGTATAGCCTGGCATTCGTGAAAAAGATCTCTTCTTCATCTACCATTTTCATTCGATCGGCCTGTATGTAGTAGTACATATGATCAGGTGGACAGGTAGAGTAGATACCATCTTCAATAAAAACTTCGGTGCGTGATACATTTTTTACCTTCGTACCAATTAAGTAGCCTTCATCAACCTTCATTTCTGCAACTTCAAACTTACCCTTCTCGGTTTCATAATTAAACAATATTCGGGTGCTGCGGAGGTCGTTTTGCCGTTGTCTCAATATGGGATAAGAGAGGGTATCTTGTGGTGTAAGCGTGCTTGCTTCGACCTGTTTTTTATTCAGATCGAGCTCGATTGTACCCGCACTTAACTCACCGCTTGTATGTTTTACATTTGCCGATCCATACAAATAGGCCATCCGCTGATCTCTGAAATTGAATGTCAGAGAATCTCTTGCCTGGAAGTTTACCGCATCGGGGGTTGAAGCTCTATCTGCGCCTCTGTTTTGAGGGGTCTGAAAAGTAGATTGACCATTATCGCCGCCAATTGGTGGGGATTGAGGTGGTTGTGATAAAGTATGAGGACGAGTTGAAAAAGCTGGAGGGATTGTATCAGTTTGTGCAACCTGAAGTGAATCCGGTAAAGATTGAGAAAAAGCTCTCTTTTCAACACTTAAAAATAAGAGTAAACAAAAAAGAATAAATGCGATACGTCTTATTTTTAAGAGATGTTGTAGCATGAAATTAACTTAATCAAAGCAACTCATCGAAGGCAAGGCTTGCTGCACCAAGAAGTGCTGCATCATTTCCCAACGATTCATAAGTGATCTCGAAGCCTTCTAAAAATGGAGGCATTAAATACTTTGATGCGGTTTCGTAAGCTGGCTTCAGCAGAAAGGATCCCGCTTTTGCCACACCTCCGCTCACAACAATTTTACGAATGTCCAAAATATGAACGTAGTTCACAATGGCATATCCCAGTTTTTCACCGGCCTGTCTTAAGATATCAATAGCCAGATCATTCCCGTTTTTAGCTGCTTCATATAAGTCAACGGGCTCGAGCATCTCAAAGTCTTTCCTGAATTTTTCATACAGTGGATTGTCTGTATGTTGACGCAGAGTATCTGCTGCGAAACGACTTAAAAAACGCTGACCGAGATATGCTTCCACACCACCGCGTGTGTTACTATTTGATAGTGGTCCGTGATAATTAATGATGACATGACCAAGCTCACCGGCCATTCCGGTAGTGCCTCTGTAAATTTTGTTGTCTAAAATTATTCCACCGCCAACACCTGTGCCAAGAGTAATCATTATAAAATCATTCCACTCCTTGCCAATACCAAATCTTGCTGATCCCAATGCGGCTAAATTTGCATCATTCTCAATTACACAACGATATCCTGTTCTTTTTTGGAGCTGTTCGGCTACATTTTCAACTTTCCATCCGGGCAAATTTGGCGGATTCTTTACTATTTTACGATCCATACTAACCATTCCCGGGAGTCCCATTCCAATACCAATTGGCTCTAAGTCACGTCCCTCCATCACCTCATTAATTGCCAATGCGATTCGGTCAAATACGTGCTCTTTTCCAACATCTGCGTGAGTTGGTATGGATGTTGTATGTATAAAACCTTTTTGTTGATCAACAATGGCTGCTTTTATATTAGTGCCGCCTAAATCTATGCCGATTGCTACCATGAAAATTGTTTTGGTTAGAAAGTGATCAAAAATAGTGAAAATTTGATCAATCCATGAGATTAATCAGGCTAATCGGAAGGTTTAACTCTATAGACAGTTTCACCGGGTTTTCGCATGCCGTACTCTTCTCTTGCAATTTTTTCGAGTAGATCAGGATTGTTTTCAAGCTCTTTTATTTTCTGTTCTAACTCAGCAGTTTTACGTTCAAGTTCTGCAGTTCGCTCAATAAGGTCTTCTTTTGTTGAATCTAATTGATATTTTGTAAGCAAGCTATATGTATCGATGAAAAGAAACCACAGCGCCATAAAGGCGATCAGTGCTGAAATTAGGAAAGAACGTTTCCAGCGAAGCGGGTTTAAAAAATCGATTTTCATAAGTCTGTAGTGATATTTGAACGAAATTACCTCAAAAATAGCGCATTAACAAAAAACGCTTTTTGCTCTCGAATATGAATAAAGTACGAGTTCTAATTCTCGCTATCACGGGTTTTATTCTAATTACCTCCGAACAACTTTACTCACAATCTGCTGATACAAGCTCTGTTGAATGGATTGAGGTCTACTTTAATATGCCCGGTGATCATTCTGTTGCCAAAGAGGGTAATATTCTGAATGATAATGTTGATTTGATGAAAACGCTGATTGATTTGATAGATCAGTCCAAATACAGTATCGATCTTGCTACTTATAATGTTGAAAATCTAAATGTTGTAGAAGCTCTGGTAAGAGCAGCTGAGAGAGGTGTTAGGGTCAGAATTGCTACAGACCACTACAACAGATTCCGAAACCGAGAGATAGCTGATGAAGTTTGGCCAATGCTTAGCGGGGCGGGAATCTACTCAATAGATGATGCAGGTGAAATATTTCTTCCTGATGGATCTGTTGATTCGTCGAACCGGTTACCCGGTGCCAGCTACGACATGCATCACAAATTTGCAGTTATAGATATACTCAGCGATGATCCGGACGATTATTTTGTATGGACCGGTTCTATGAATTTAACCTACACGGGTCCCATTAATTCAAACAATACCATCGTTGTGAAAGACAGCGGTATTGCCAAAGCATATCATAAAGAGTTTAATGAACTTTGGGGTGGAGATGGCGATGTGCCAAATTCCGAGCGCGCAAGATTTCATAAAGACAAGCGCTTTATTGGTGAGAGTATTTTCTATGTGGATACAACAAGAGTTGAGCTCTATTTTTCACCTATCAATCGAGATCGCTCAAAGCCTTCTGTTGCTGAAAGGTTAAATGAGCTCATTCTTGTAGCTGAACACGATGTGAATTTCCTCGCATTTGCGATAACTCCGGGTATAGAAATGAGCAGGTCGATGTGGAGAAGATCTTTTTCTGATGGCATTTTACTGCAGGGTCTTATTGATCCAAGATTTTATGCACAATACAGAAATACAGGTGCGATTTGGGCAACGCCTGAAGCTCAGGCAGGCACAAGAAATATCAGGCCGGCAAGAGAACTTCGGACACTTCATCATAAAATTTTATTGTTAGACGTCACCAAGCCGCATGAAAATGACAATGGAATAGTAGTAGCGGGCTCCTATAACTTTTCGAATAATGCAGAGCT
This sequence comes from Balneolaceae bacterium, assembly GCA_007117235.1. Taxonomy (GTDB): domain Bacteria; phylum Bacteroidota; class Rhodothermia; order Balneolales; family Balneolaceae; genus Rhodohalobacter. The sequence goes on along the minus strand of SKGY01000213.1, from coordinate 3,281 downwards.
AAATAATGATGAAAACACACTGATTATTCACAATCCAATAATAGCAAATCAGTATTACCAGGATTTTAAGGGAGCTATGAATCGTGCAACCGGTGATGCAGAGGCTCCGGTTCCGCACATCAATGAGGGTGAATGGTACAATGTAATGCGCGTTGATGATGGCAGTAGATTTGAAATCGAGATTTCAAGAAGATTTGGTTATCCGGTTAGATTCCTGGGAGTTAATGTGCCTCGAATGTATGCGGGCAGAGACTCCTCAGAGTTTTTTGCAGATAAAGCCGCTGAGTTTTTATCAAATTTATTGGCGGATAAACAGGTGCGTGTATATGGTCCGGGCTTGGAGAAGCCTGATGCGAGATACGGAGCTTATATTGCATATGTACAGGCAAAAGATAGTGATGGCAATATCATTGATGTGAATAAAGAGCTTCTTCAACATGGATATGGTGAGTGGGTAAGATTTTATAGGCAAACCCCCGATTCGGTTCGAGCCTTTCAGGCCTATACTGAGCAGGCCAAGGAAGAGGGTATTGGAAAATGGCAATTCCCAGATAGGGTTGGAGAGCGGGTAGCCCGCTACGAGCTGGGAAGTGACGGTGCAGCAATTGCCGTATCTTTTCCTATAAACATAAACACAGCTGATGCAATTACGCTTCAGGCTTTAAATGGGGTTGGTCCGGCAATTTCAGAGCGAATTATCGAATACAGACTTGCAAACGGTGAGTTCAGATCTATCGAAGATCTTACTAATGTGAGTGGAATTGGGCCTGCTACATTGGAAAGAATGAGGCCTTATATAACGGTGAATTAAACAGTTATATGACTAAAAAAATAACCCCTACCGGGTATCAGCCGATAAGGGTTAATCAAGAGAGAGTCATTATAAACTGTGTACTCGTTAGAGTCGTGAATCGGGAGGGGCTCGAACCCTCGACCCGCGGCTTAAAAGGCCGCTGCTCTACCAACTGAGCTACCGATTCATTAAAGTTTCAAGACCCCAAAGATAAGGAGTAGTACTGATGAAAATCAAACGAACCGGTGATCTTTTTTAAAATTAAGTTTTTTCCGGTAGGCGAAATAAGATTAAAAGAAAAATCTTGCTTATTCTGTCTACACTTGCTTTAATGAACACACTGATTGAAGGTAGTTACTACAGATTAGAATCAAAAAAAGAACTTTAAAATGTTTTCCATTTTTACAAAAATTATTAATGGTGAAATTCCATGCTATAAAGTTGCAGAATCGCAGACTCACATTGCATTTCTCGATATCAACCCTATAACGAAAGGTCACACACTTGTAGTTTCCAAAAAAGAGATCGACTATCTGTTTGATTTACCTGATCAACTGCTTGGTGATACAGCTGTTTTTGCAAAGAAAGTTGCAAAAGGTATAGATAAATCTCTTGGCACAATTAGGACGGGTATTATTGTGGAGGGACTTGAAGTTCCACATGCTCATATTCATTTAGTACCGATTTATAACGAGCTTCAGGACGTATCATTGAGAGCTGAAAAATTGAACTTCAGTGAATCTGAAATGAAAAAAATTGCAAAACAAATAGAAGCTGAGGTAAAGATATGATCATTATGATTATAAATGGCCCTAATCTGAATTTATTGGGAGTAAGAGATAAATCTGTTTATGGGTCTGATACGCTTGATGATATCGAAAGCTTACTCAAAACGACTTACTCTGACATAGACTTCATTTTCATTCAAAGCAATCATGAAGGTGATCTGGTTGAGGCTATTCACTCTGTACGTACAGGTAATGTAGATGCCGTTGTTGCTAATTGGGGAGGCTTCACACATACATCAGTTGCAATTCATGACGCTCTGGAACTTTTAGATATCCCAAAAGTGGAAGTACATCTGTCTAACATTCATGCCCGGGAGGAATTTCGTGAGCGATCAATAACCGGAAAAGCGATGGATGGAATCATAACAGGGTTTGGTCCTGACAGTTACCTGCTTGGCGTAGAGGCCGGCATTAAATTGTTGAACAGGAAAAAATAACCTGTGCAAAAACTAAAAGAACTCTTTTCAGACACCCTCATTTACGGCATAAGCAATGTGCTAGCCAGGTTTATCAATTACCTGCTTGTGCCACTGCATACAGGCGTATTCAATACGGCTCAGTATGGGGTAATGGGGCTTGTTTATGCGGCCATCGCATTCCTAAATGTGATGTTTACATTTGGAATGGAGTCGGCCTATCTCCGCTACGCTGAAACTCGTAAAGAAGCACCGGATGTTTTTAAAACGCTTCAAATTGGGCTATTTGTTTTTGCCTCTTTACTGAGCTTTTTTCTCTATTTGATGATGCCGTCAATCATGCCGGTTATGAGTTTGCCGCCGGAGTCTTCAGGTATATTTTTGCTGATGATTGGGATTTTGTGGTTCGACACACTCTCGATTGTTCCAATGGCTGAACTCCGCCTTACGCGTCGCGCTTACCTGTTTGCAGGCCTAAAAATTCTGAATGTATTGATCAATATTGGATTGAACTTCTATCTGATATTGGGGCTTAACTATGGAATTGAAGCAGTATTTCTGGCCAATTTTGCTGCGTCATTGGTTATGACAATGCTTGTCTGGATTGTAACAGCAGACCTACTGAAAGGTTCTTTCAGCAAACAGTGGGTTAAAACGGCGTTTAAATTTGGCTGGCCATTCGTGCCATCGGGTATCGGGTTTGTGATCAATGAAACGCTGGATCGATTTTTGTTGAACGGTATGGATCCGGTTAATGCAGAGCGTCTGTATGGCATGGGCACAACTCCGGAAGATGTAGTTGGTATTTATAATGCCTGCTACAAATTGGCAGTTTTTATGCTATTGCTTGTACAGATGTATCGTATGGCATGGCAGCCATTTTTCATGCGACACTCAAAAGACAGAGATGCTAAAGAGTTGTTTGGTCAGGCGTTTTTATGGTACAATGCTTTTTCAGCGATGGTATTTATAGGAGTGGCACTTTTTAAAGAACAGATCGTCGCAATCTCCATACCGGGCACGGAAGCCACTTTGATTGATAGCAGCTATTGGGGTGGACTTGATATTGTTCCATTTCTTCTTCTTGCATATTGGTTTCATGGCTGGTATATCAATTTCTCATCTGGGGTTTTTATTACTGAAAAGACACGTGTTTTTTATAAAATCACGCTTATGGGAGCGGCTATCACCATCGTCGCTAATTTAATGTTGATACCAATCTATGGAATGACCGGGTCGGCTATTGCTACTCTACTCAGTTATGGTGCAATGGCCGTCACACTT
>SKGY01000059.1 GCA_007117235.1 Balneolaceae bacterium | reverse complement strand
TAATTATTGTTCTTTCTGTATTTAATGGATTTTATGATGTGATCAGAGGGTTTCTTCTCTCCTTCGATCCGGACGTTCGTGTTGAGCTCGTTGACAGCCCGAGTATGATTTATGATGTAGATCTTATCAATCGTGTTTTAGATCACCCCGATGTGATAAATATAGCCCCATACATAGAGGGGAAAGCGATGTTTATCTCTGAAAACAGTCGCAATGATGTTGTTACAGTACGAGGAGTTCAGCGGGGATCGCATATCAGAATCACAGAGCTTGAGAACAGTGTTCAGAATGGAGTATTTGATCTATCTGTAACAAATGGTAAGCCCGGACTCGTGATTGGTGAAGCGCTTATTTTGCGATATGGACTTGTACCGGGTGATGATATCGCACTGCTGAGTCCTTCGGGAATGAGGCGAGCCCTCACTCAATTTTCATCGCCCCGTATGAGCCGTTTTCAGGTGCGCGGGAGCTATAATATTCAGCAGATTATCAACGAAGAAATTGTATATGCTGATCTTGAAGCTGTACAGAGACTGTTCAACATGCGGAATGAAATTACCGGATTTGATCTGCAGCTCACCGATACCGATAAGGCAGAAGCTGTCAAACAAGATCTTATTGCCATTCTTGGTAATGACTACAGAATTCAGACTTGGTACGATCTGCAAAAACCGCTCTACGATGTGATGAATCTCGAAAAATGGGCATCCTATTTTATCTTGATGATCATTGTATTGGTGGCTGTTTTGAACATCATCGGATCTTTAACCATGATTGTTATCCAGAAAAGAAAAGATATCGGTGTGTTGCGGGCAATGGGCATGACGGCCGGAAGCATCAAAAAAATATTTGTGAGTCAGGGGGTACAAATTGGACTTATTGGCTGTGGAATTGGCGGAATGCTCGGTATTGCCCTCAGTCTTTTACAGAAAGAGATTGGGCTTGTAAAATTGTCGTCAGCTTTTATCATCGATGCCTATCCCGTATCAATAAGTTTTACAGATATCGGACTTATCATGATGGGGACTATGACCTTGTGTATTGCCGCGAGCTGGTACCCCGCATCACGAGCCGCATTAATTGAACCTGCTGATGCTGTTAAGGGGAGCTAGAAAATAGATTAGCTGTTGTACGTATCGGGCAGATCGTTTTCATAGAGAACAATATCGCCGGGTGATGCAAACTCAGTCAATAATTTATTAGCCTCAAAAAGCGATGATACAATCTCAACTTTAGTATCCTGATTAGTAATTGAGTTGATTCCCAGAGCAATCGGTTCAGTCTGCTTTTCACCAACAAGTATGACCAGGTCCAATTCTGCGCGGGCTATATGTTCACCAAATTTTCTGTTCTCCACATCCTCCAGCTCGCCAAGCTCGATCATACCCGGGGTGATCAATATTCGTTTTCCTGATGTGAATGAGGCCAGAATATCCACTGCATTTTTAGCGCCAACCGGATTTGAATTGAACGCATCGTCTATCACAATCAAACCGTTTCTGCTTTTCAGTTCCAGTCTGTGTTCAACCGGCGCCATCGTTTTTGCAGCTACAGCAATCGTATTATCACGAATATCAAACTCTGTTGCCACTGCTGCTGCAAGTAACATATTTTGAATGTTGTGAGCACCCAGCAATCGCGTTGAGATTTGCGTTTCAGATGTTCCACCACCGTTATTCAGTGAAAGTTTAAAAGATGTCCCGTCTGCATTCACCTCAATATCTTTGGCTTCTACATCACCGCCTTTTCCGGTGAACACAATCTTCACATCATCTCTGAGTTCAGCCATTTTACGCACCCGATCATCATCACCATTCAGAATAAGTGTTCCACCCGGCTTTAGTTCTTTCGCAAGAGTGGATTTTTCTTCGGCCACTGCATCCTGAGAACCAAACGTCTCAAGGTGAGAAATTCCCACATTTGTAATCACAGAAATATCTGGCCGCGCAATCTCACAAAGTTCTTTGATATTACCACTGTATCTAGCGCCCATTTCCAGAATCAATACCTGATGATGAGCTTCAAGATCGTTGTTTATCACTTTACAAATCCCCATTGGGGTGTTGTAGCTTCCCGGAGTGACACATACCTGCAATCTCTCTTTCAGAAAGGCATGAATAGCAAATTTTGTGCTTGTTTTGCCATAGCTACCTGTAATTGCGATTACCTTAAGATGGGGTAATGAAGCCAGTTTTTTCCTAGCCTGACGCTTGAAACCGTTCTGAATATTTTTCTCAATCGGCTTCATAAGCCACATTGCGAGATAGAGAAAAAACGGAACCGACATATCCACCACTACGAGTCCCACCGCCAGAAAATAGGGGTCAGTATTTATGAATGGTGCGGCAAAGTCTGTGAGCATAATCCCGCTGTAAGCAAAATCAATAATCATAAACCACATAAAGCCCATCAGCAAAAGCGAGGTCCATCCAAGACGCTGAAGCCGTGACGTGTAAACAAGAGGCTTTTTCTCTTTTTCGGGTTTGAACGATGATACACCAATAAACCAGAACGCCGCAAATGTTATCAGTAAAATGATACCTGATGTTAGCGTTATCTGATCGGTAAAAAAGTAGATAATGATTGAGGTGATAGAGAAAAAGAGGAGCTGTTCAATAATGATTGTTTTCGAAAAGAAATGGTCAAAGATCCAGATGCCGTACTCATTGGTCTTATAACCCAGCTGCTGTGACATATGCAAAAAGTAGCGAAGTCGATAAAGTGAATGCCTGATAAAAATCGCAATCAGTAAGACTACGAGAGCATTCATAACAAAAGTGTATATATCCAAACCGGTTTGCAGGTCCTCCATGCTTATTTCAATGCCGTTCTATGCGGCAGAGATTATCTATTTAATACAATTCGCCGTTCGATAATAAAGCCATGATGCTTTATATTAACAGTCTCGAAAATAGTGATTTACTTTAACAAGAATAACAGAAACATCAGAACTGAAAAATATCATCATAGAGTGCATTAACTTACTGATGTTTCCAAAAATCAAATCAAAAAGCCTGACATGAAATTAATTATACCTATGGCCGGTCGTGGAACCCGGGTTCGCCCACACTCTCACACAACCCCAAAACCTCTTCTGCCGGTTGCCGGAACAATGATCATAGAGAGAATTGTAGAGACATTTGCCCGCACATTAGACAGAACCATCGACGAGATTGTTTACATTCTCGGCCCTGATTTTGGAAGAGAGATCAAGGAGACTTTGAAAGAGATGAGTGAGCGTCACAATGCAAAAGCCACATTTCGGGTACAGGACGTTGCCCTGGGAACTGCACATGCGGTTTCTTGTGCCAATGAAGATCTGAAAGGTGAAGTGATTATCGTTTTTGCCGATACCCTTTTTGATTCCAAAGAGAAAGTTAAAGTTGACGACGCTGACAGTGTAATCTGGCTAAAAGAGGTTGATGACCCATCACGTTTTGGAGTGGCCGTGCACAAAGATGGCAAGATTACCGACTTTGTTGAAAAACCAAGCGAACCTATTTCGAATCTCGCCATCATTGGTGTCTATTATTTTAAGCGCGGTGAAGATCTTAAGAAAGAGATTCAGTATCTGCTTGATAATAAAGTTACAGGTCACGGCAATGAGTACCAGATTACTGATGCTCTCGACCGTTTACTGAAAGACGACAAGGTTTTCAAAAAAGCTACGGTTGATGAGTGGCTTGACTGTGGTACACTTCCTGCATGGTTAGACACCACCGGTGAAATTCTCGCCAAAGAGGAACACTCTTACGATTCATTTGAGAATACAACCATCCATCCACCCGTCTATATCGGTGAAGGAGTTGATATCAGCGGAAGCGAAATCGGGCCAAAAGTAAGTATTGAGTCCGGCACAGTAATCAAAAACAGCAAGATTTCGAACAGCATTATCCAAAAAGATGCTAAAATTGAAGATTGTGAACTTTCCGGTTCAACTATCGGAAACAGTGCTGAAGCTCATGGAGCAAAAGGTGAAGTTCACATTGGAGATCACTCAGTATTAAATCAGTAAAAGCTTAGAAGGGAACAGCTGTTATCAATAATTCTATTGATTTAATTGGTGACAGCTGTTTTCAGTTTTTAGTCACAATTCAGAAAATACGTTTTGCTCGATATACCCACCACACACAAAGAACTTTTTAAAACTATCGGTGAAGCAGCCGAATCCATCAACCAGCAGGTGTTTGTTGTTGGTGGCTACGTGCGTGATTTCTACCTGAACAGGCTGAATTCCGATTCAATTACCGACATCGACTTTGTGACTGTTGGCTCGGGAATTGAACTCGCTAAAAGTGTTGCTAAAATATTGAACACAGATCAGGTATCTGTCTTTAAAAAATTTGGAACTGCTCAGGTAAAACATCAGAAACTGGACCTTGAATTTGTAGGAGCAAGAAAAGAGAGCTATCGGCGCGACTCACGAAAACCCATTGTTGAAGATGGTTCACTCAAAGATGATCAACTCCGAAGAGATCTAACGATTAATGCTCTCTCTTGGAATTTAAATCCCGATACCTTTGGGACTTTGTTTGATCCCTTTAACGGTATTCAGGATTTAAAAAAGGGATTAATCCGTACCCCTATTGATCCGGCAACAACATTTGACGATGATCCCCTGCGTATGATGCGAGCCGTTCGGTTCGCCTCACAGCTCAATTTTGAGATTGAGGAAAATACATTCAACGCTATCAAAAAAATGGCTCCCCGGCTATCAATTATTTCGAAAGAGCGCATTCTGGATGAGCTGAACAAAATTATCATGAGTCCGAAGCCATCCGTAGGATTCAGCCTTCTGCTTAATACCGAACTTCTCCATCAGTTTTTTCCTGAGATGGTAAATCTGTTGGGCGTGGAAGAGCGGAATGGACACAGCCATAAAGACAATTTCTGGCATACACTTGAAGTACTCGATAACACTGCAAAAATGGGCGGTGATTTGTGGCTGAGATGGGCTGCTATCCTGCACGATATAGCAAAACCACCTACAAAAAGATTTTCTAAAAGCGCCGGGTGGACCTTTCACGGACACGATGCGCTTGGCGCTAAATGGGTGCCCAAAATCTTTAAACGATTTGGCTTGCCGCTTGATGAGCGGATGAGATATGTTAAAAAATTGGTTCGACTTCACCTCAGACCTATCGCACTTGTTTCAGATGAAGTTAGCGACAGTGCTGTTAGGCGGTTGATTTATGAAGCCGGTGATGATATTGATGACCTGATGCTTCTCTGCAGAGCAGATATCACCAGCAAGAATGACTGGAAAGTAAAAACCTATCGCAACAACTTTGACAGGGTAGAATCCAAAATTGAAGAAGTTGAAGAGAAGGATCAGATGCGAAACTGGAAAAATCCGATCAGTGGAGAGGATATCATGAAGGCACTTGATACAAAACCGGGACCAGTTATCGGGCGTGTTAAAGACCGGATTAAAGATGCAATTCTGGACGGTGAAGTTGCTAATAACTATGATGACGCATATCAGTATCTTTTAAGAATAAAAGATGATTATCTCGATAAATGACCTGTAGTGATAATCACCTGTCATAAAACAGAAAACAAATATTGGCATGGACTATTATACAATCATTGGTTTAGCTGCAGGGTTCTGCACAACCATCGCTTTTCTTCCCCAGGCAGTCAAAACATGGAAGTCCAAATCAGCTAAAGATTTATCGCTCGGCATGTACTCTATATTTTGTACCGGTGTTATTCTGTGGCTTACCTACGGAATTCTGATTTCCGATCTGCCAATTATTTTAACAAACTTAGCCACTCTTACTCTGGCACTAAGTATTCTCTACTTTAAACTCAGCTTCAAAGATTAGTCTATGTGGATTGCAAACTCATTCGGTAAAATTAATTTAGGACTTCATGTTCTGGAAAGGCTCCCGACCGGCTATCACAGCATTGAAACCGGTTTCTGTTTTATTGAGTGGAGCGACCGCTTTGAGGTAACAGAGAGCAGCAATTATAAACTTACGATGTCTGAGGAGTCAATCCCCACCGGCGAAGAGAACCTCATCACGAAAGCATATAATGCGTTTGAGCAGTATATCGGGCTCAAAAAGCACTATGCGTTTAACGTTATTAAAAATATTCCGGCCGGAGCCGGGCTCGGTGGAGGGAGCAGTAACGCTGCACTAACCCTCAGAATTCTGAACGACCTTGAAGACACCGGACTAACTGCTGATGAACTGATTGACCTAAGCCGAACACTGGGAGCAGACATCCCATTTTTTATAAAAGGCGAACCCGGCATTGGAACCGGGCTTGGACAAGATATTGAACCGCTAGACATTCAGCCCAAAGCATGGATTGTATGTATCTGGCCGGGATTTGAAAGTTCAACTCCTGAGGCGTATCAAAATTGCGTTCCAAATCCCGATCCCGATTTTTCAATAAAAGGAGTTCTTCTTGAAGAAGATCTTGATCAATGGCAGTACCTGCTCGTGAATGATTTAGAGGCTCCGGTTATTGCGCGCCATGAACTTATCGGAAATATTAAAGACCAACTCATTGATTTTGGCGCGAGTTATGCCGCAATGAGCGGAAGCGGTTCCACGGTTTTCGGTATCTTTGAGCAGGATTTTGTTGCAATTAATGCTTACGAGTCGTTTCATAAGCTTGGATTTTCAGCAAATTTAACAAGGCCGGGATTTCAACCCGACCAGGGCATCTATCTCAAAGAGTAGATCTCTAATAATCAATAATTAAGTGAGCCGGGCGAACCTGATTTTTAGTGTTCAACCATTAAATAAAAATCCGCGCTTAACACACACAATTCAGATCACTTACTAAAGCGTTATGGCAAAAAAGAAAATTGACAGTTCACGTGGCGGCATGGACGTGGATTCTTTCAGAGAAGACATTAAACAGCACCTCAGGTATACTCTGGCTAAGGATAAATACTCTTCAACAGAGTGGGATAACTATCGAAGTGTTGTTCTATCCGTAATGGACAGGCTTCACGACCGTTGGCTCGACACTCAGCAGAGCTACTATAATAATGATGACAAGAGAGTTTACTATCTCTCAATGGAGTATCTGATCGGTCGTCTGCTTGATAACATGCTCATCAATTTGGGCCTTCAGGATGTGGCTGCTGAAGCGATGGAAGAGGCAGGCCTTGACTATGATAAAGTAAGGAACGCAGAGTGGGACGCCGGACTGGGTAATGGCGGATTGGGCAGACTTGCCGCCTGTTTTCTTGATTCAATGGCTACACTTGGTATACCTGCCATCGGTTACGGTATTCGGTATGATTTTGGAATCTTCTATCAACAGATTGAAAATGGTTATCAAATTGAGAAGCCTGATCTCTGGTTAAGATACGGTAATCCGTGGGATGTGGTGCGGCCGAAAATTCAGTATAACGTACCTTTTTATGGAAATTCACACGCTTATCACGATGAAACCGGAGACCTGAAGTTCAAATGGGAAAATACTCACGATGTACTCGCGGTTGCTTATGATACTCCGATCCCCGGTTTCAAAAACAATGTTGTAAATAATCTACGGTTATGGAAAGCATCATCGTCATCATCTATCGATCTGAAGAGTTTTAATCAGGGCCAGTACATTGATGCCGTAAGAGATACCCAACTCAACGAGAATATTTCAAGAGTGCTCTATCCTAACGACAAAATGTTTGTAGGTCAGGAGTTAAGGCTTAAACAGGAATTTTTCCTCGTGATGGCTTCCATGAAAGATATTTTGCGCCGATTCAAAAAGACCAACTCTGACTGGCGAAAACTTCCTGACAAGGTTGCGATCCAGTGTAATGACACACATCCAAACCTCGCTATCCCTGAACTAATGCGCGTACTTGTGGATGAAGAGGGACTGGAGTGGGATCTTGCCTGGGATATCACCGTGAAAACGATGGCGTACACAAACCACACCCTTCTACCTGAAGCGCTTGAGAAGTGGCCGGTATCTCTATTGAGAAATCTGCTGCCTCGTCATCTTCAGATCATCTATGAGATCAACCGTCGATTTTTGCAGGAGATACAACCAAAAGTTGGCGACGATCGCGGAAAAATCAGCCGTATGTCGATTGTAGGTGATGGAGAAGATCCTGTTGTGCACATGGCATCACTGGGAATTGTAGGCTCACACAAGATTAATGGTGTAGCCGCTCTTCACAGCGACCTCATCAAAAAGACACTGTTCCGTGATTTCAATGACATCTTTCCTGAAAAATTCACTAATAAAACCAATGGCGTTACTCCAAGACGTTGGTTACGCCAGTGTAACCGTGAACTTGCAGACCTGATTACTGACAAGATAGGCGAGGAGTGGGTAACCGACCTCGATCAGCTCAAAAAAATTGAGAAGTTTGTTGATGATAAATCATTCATGAAGAAATTTGTGAAGATCAAACAGAACAACAAACAGAAAATGGCCGATTACATCAAGGAAAATCGTGGAATTAAGATTAATACGACGTCCATTTTTGATATCCAGATCAAACGGATACACGAGTACAAGCGTCAGCTGATGCTTACCCTTTACGCCATTGCGCAGTACAATCGTATCAAGGCAAATCCTAATGGAGATTTTGTGCCAAGAACAATTCTTGTTGCCGGAAAAGCTGCGCCGGGGTACACCATGGCAAAACTGTTCATCAAACTGATGAATGACGTGGGAGAAAAAATCAACAACGATCCCGATGTGGGCGACAAGCTGAAATTTCTCTTCCTGGAAAATTACAGCGTCACACTGGCTGAGAAGATGATCCCATCTGCCAACCTTTCCGAGCAGATCTCAACTGCAGGATTTGAGGCCTCCGGTACAGGTAATATGAAGTTTGCCCTGAATGGTGCACTTACAATCGGCACGCTCGACGGTGCTAATGTTGAGATCAAAGAAGAGGTGGGTGATGAAAATATCTACATCTTCGGAAACACTGTTGATGATGTTGATAAACTGCGACACGAAGGCTATAACCCTTGGGATTACTACAATGCCAACGACGAACTGAAACAGGTGCTGGATCAAGTTCGTGACGGATTCTTTAATGATGACAAAGATCTGTTTGAGCCGATTTTAGACTCACTTTTAAATAAAGGAGACTACTTCCTGGTACTCGCCGATTTTGAGGCTTATGTAAATGAGCAGGGCAAGATTGATGAGCTTTACAAAGATCAGGATGAATGGAATCGAAAGGCGCTTATAAACACAGCCCGAGTTGGCAAGTTCTCTTCAGACAGAACAATTCGCGACTACGCTGAAGAGATTTGGGATGTGAAAGTTAAGAGGTAAGGGCTTGATGCCTCGACTTCATTCGTCGCTCTGATCGACATGACAGAGTCCGAAAGAGGTGAACGGAGTGAACCGGCATCGAGTCGAGGGAGCGATTTGAATTACACCCCGATCCCGTTGATGTCTCGACTTCTTTCGTCGCTCTGATCGACATGACAGAGTCCGAAAGAGGTGAACGGAGTAAACCGGCACTGAGTCGAGCGAGCGATTTGAATTACACCCCAATCCCGTTGATGTCTCGACTTCTTTCGTCGCTCCGCTCCTCACTTCGCTCGACATGACAGTATTCGTAGGGTAGGAGTAGGCGGCGCAG
>SKGY01000115.1 GCA_007117235.1 Balneolaceae bacterium | reverse complement strand
AATCGGGGATCGGATAACAAGGACAGGAATTTCTATCAGATAATATTTAATTGAATTCAGTCGAATAATGACCACATGGGATTAATTAATTCAGTTTTTGAAAAAAAATTCCACATATTTACAGCTTATTGATTTTAAACTAATACCAGATGCTTAGATCAATCAAAACAAGTTATATGCAACTCTTAAAAAAAACGGTTATTGCAGCATGTGTAATATTGATGGTGACCCCTTTAATAGGGCTTTCTCAGGATGCCAAATTAAGTATGGATCAGCTGTTTCCGGCCCGGGTAACAGGATTACTTCAAACGAATGCGAGCTGGATTCATAACCAGACAGCACTACAAAACGATTTGAATGTGGTCTTCGGTGCACTGCCGATGCTTTCAAAAATCGCCTATTATGGAAATGAGGAGAGAATTGTTCAATTGGAAATTCTATTTGCCGATAGCAAATACATCGAAATGGCAAAGAAGCACCATAAAAATCCCTCAGTAACTGATAATGAGATTTTATTAAGAATGTCTCAAAGTTTGATGGGAAAAAGGGACATTGGTGAACTGTTGAGTTATGACCGTGAAAATGGCAATTACATTGGCTTGATGACCGGCGACATGGGTAGAAGGGCGATCGCGTTTCGATTTTTGAGCGATCAGTCGATTCTCGTTGCAAGTACAGAAATAAGGAATCAAGCGAATGATAATGGATCTCTTGAGATGGTGCGAAATTTCATTAAATCGTTGAACACCTCAAGAATGACTGAGGTGATGAAATCTGTGGAGGACTATTATACACCTCAGTTCTCTATGCTGGAGGAGTTGGTTAAATTTTCATCGCTTCCGGTTCAGATGATATTTACTGAAGAGCATAGACCTGAGCAACTGGGACAGTTTTTCGAAACTCAGCTTGTTTTTGCAAATAGTGAAGCAGAGGTAGAAAAAGAGGAAGGCGAAATGGTGATATTAATAGCCAACCTGGCCTGTGACAAAGCATACTTTAATACCAGATCGCAGATATCCGGTTTAAGGGACTTTTTTGACGAATCTACCCGTACGGGTGCTCTACAAAACGGATTTACTGTTCATAAGCTGGAGAATTCTCCCGGATCAAATCTCCATCTTATCTATTACGAGAGTGACAAAATTAACTATCTCTTAATGGCACCGGCCGGGGGGATGAGTTTTAGTGAACTGGATCAATATGTTAATCACAACGCAGTACGTGCCTCCCATACCCTCAACCTACCTTGCCGATAATATCTTTGTAATTTGAATTCGATTATAAATCAGGACAAAAGAACTCCCCTCCTGTGTAAGGAGGGGCCGGGGGTGGTAGCCCTTAGGTTTATAAGCTCAAATTGGACTCAAAAACCTTCTCTCCCAATCTAGGAAGAAGGGGGCTTTTAACTTCAAAAAATGCAAATTAATCGACCTCAGGTTTGAAGTTTTCAAGCTCGCTCCAAAATAACAGCGTATCCTTGCCCAACACCTACGCACATTGTGACGAGCGCATATTTCTTGTTCTGCTTGTGAAGTTCAAGTGCAGCTGTTTGTAAAATTCTTGCGCCGCTCATTCCCAACGGGTGCCCAAGAGCAATCGCTCCGCCGTTCGGATTGATCCTGGGGTCACCATCTTCCAGCCCCATTTTTCTTGTGCAGGCCAGAGCTTGTGCGGCAAATGCCTCATTCAGCTCAATAATGTCCATGTCGTCGTAGGAGAGTCCTGCTCGCTTCAACGCTATTTCAGAGGCGAATACAGGCCCGATTCCCATAATTCTTGGCTCAACACCTGCCACTCCTGATGACACGATTCTGGCAATCGGTGAGAGTTTATGATCGGTCGCAGCTTTTTCTGATGCAATCAGCATTGCAGCTGCACCATCGTTTAGGCCCGATGAGTTACCTGCTGTTACACTCCCATCTTTTTTAAATGCAGGGCGAAGTTTCGCTAAAATCTCTGCTGTTGTATCCGGGCGGATAAATTCATCATCTTTGAAAATTATTGGGTCCTGTTTTCGTCTTGGAATCTCAACGGACACAATCTCCTCGGCAAATCTTCCTGATTCTCTTGCTTTCCCGGCTTTTTGCTGAGACCAGGCCGCAAACTTATCCTGATCTTCCCGGGAGATATTATATTTTTCTACCAGATTTTCAGCCGTGTTTCCCATTCCTTCTGTTCCATACAACTCTTCCATTTTAGGGTTGATAAATCTCCATCCGAAACTTGAGTCGTGCATCTCTGCATCATTGCCAAACGGAGTTGCCGATTTAGAGATAACCCACGGTCCTCGCGTCATGTGCTCAACACCACCCGTGATAAACAGTTCGCCATCACCCGCTTTTATGGCTCTGTTGGCGTGAATGGCAGCAGACATGCTTGATGAACATAATCGATTTATCGTCTCACCGGGTACGGAAAAGGGGAGACCTGCGAGAAGCAGAGCCATTCGTGCAATATTACGGTTGTCTTCGCCGGCCTGATTAGCACAACCGAAGATCACATCATCTATTGCAGAAGGATCGAGCTGGTCATTTCTGCTCATAAGTTCTTTGATGGGTATGGCTGCTAAATCATCGGTACGAACAGGAGAGAGGGTTCCTCTGAAATTTCCTATTGGGGTACGAACGGCATCAACAATGAAAGAATCTTTGGAAGACATATATCTTGCGTGGTTTGATATTGAAAATTTTACATATAAATAGTGAAACTCGGAAATACATCAGACTTTACTCAGACAGAACCGACCGCAGATGGTTCAGGTATCTTGGCGGCAGAACAAAGGGTAATTCATCAGGGATCTCAGCGAGTCTGCGAATGTTGATTAATGGCCTGGCCGGGTTTAAATCCGGGTCCCATCTGAAATTATCAAGTTTACGGTCGATATTGGCCGGATCTTCGGGCAACCAGGAGCCGTCGGGATTTTGCACGGCTTTAAAGAAATCAAACTCTCCATCTAAAAAGTACATGATTGAAGCCCCCGCGGCAATCAGCTCAATAAGTCCATCAGGCTCGTCATCTTCATCTTTAACATGAAAAAGAATTTCTGAGTTATTAAAAACACGGATCTCCTCTACAGCACCATCCTCAAAAAATGCGTGGAGTGTGTCTCCGGTCATCTGATGCAGACGCCCTGTTATTGTATCCTGCTGAACGGCTATTGGCCTGACGTAGGATGATAAAAATTTGATCTCGTCATTTTCAAGGTAAGCCTCAATCACAGGTCCTGTAAGCTGCATATTATCCTGCCAGAGAATGGGGTTTGATCGAAGTATGAATTGCTCAATATCGTCTCTGAAGAGCGATGTATCGGCAATTGCAGTAAATTTTGTGGACCAGATCCGCACATTTTCATAGGCGTACATCGTGGAGAGTGTATCACTTTCAAAGAGTTCAGTTTTTCGTGAAAGCAGATGAGTTGTGTCAGCTTCACTTTCACTCACCTCCATCAGCCACACTTCATCGCCGGTGAGCAGTCTGTAACCGGTTGAGTCGGCATAGAGATAGTCGCTGGTAAAGATCACATTGTCCTCATAGTCTTCAGCATAAACCCTTCCAAAAAGCTCGTACAAATCACTTGATCGATTCATAAATAGAGAGTCTGATTCAAGGTACTGAGTGCTGTCAGCCAGTTGCACATCGCCCCTGAATACGGCGCTGTCTAGTCGTTGATAGTAGAGTCCGGATTGTGCAATCAGTCTGCCTCGGTCATCTTCGAATCGAACAGGTTTGTTGAATATGGCCAGATCAGCAGGATTGTTTATATCCACAGCCTGACTAAACAATGTGTTATTCTCTGATGAGATAATTACCCTGCCCCTAAGTTCACTGAAGTCTGTGCGGGTGTTGTGAAAGATGGTATCCGCCCATATCATCTCATCATCAGTCTCAATTTGCACATTAAATGCGTGAAGGAGATTTCGTCCGGTAAACTGATAAACACTGTCCGCATCCATCACCATGTCATCCGTTGAAAGTTTCACATTGCCAATTAATTTTCTAACGGCCTGACCGTTTACAAAGCCCCCGTCAAGCCGGTCGGCCTGGATGATATTTACAAGACTTTGTGCAGATGTGGAGTGAGGAAAAGCAGAGAGCGAAAACATCACTAAGCAGCCAATAATCCATATGCAGTGTTGAAATCTGTTCATTAATCAACCTGCAGCCGCCCGCTTATTTCGTCAATGGTGTATTCGGTGAGGTCGGTAAGCCCGTCAAAACCACGACCTGCAATGCTGTCGGTAGGGGTGATGATAGTAACAAATCGCGGAGATGTGATTCTGTCTGTTTGCTCAGTCCAAACCAGAAAATCTGTGTACATCTCTCTCTGTTGATTTGTTAAAACCTGAACAGAATCGTAAAGTTCAAATTCACTTCGAACCTCAAAATAGACTGCCCTTTTACTCCAGGCTTCAGTTTCCACATTGCCGAGTGTGTCGAAAAGCTGAACGTAAACCGGTCCCTGAATTTGAGTCTCTTTTCGATCGGGCGTGTGGTAGGTAATAGCGTAGCTGCCTTCTATTAATATTCTTGCGCTGCCCTCTTTCATCAGAACCATCTCAACATCCCAGCTTTCGGTAGTGTAGATAAGGGAGTCCTGAAGTGAGGTTCGAACCTGCTCGCTGTCATATTCTGAAAGATCAGAGCAGGCACCTGCAATGAGGATAGAGAGAATGGAGAGCGGGAGAAGATTACGAAGTACCGAAATACCTGTCACCTGCATCGCCCAGTCCCGGAACGATGAACGCATCGTCGTTAAGTTTTTCATCCACGGCCGCGGTGATAATTGATACATCAGGATATTTCTTTGTGATTCGTTCTAACCCTTCAGGTGCAGAAATTAAGGATATAAATCGAATATTTTTAGCTCCCTGTTTTTTCAGAAACCCGATGGCGTCATCAGCACTGCCACCGGTGGCGAGCATGGGATCCACAACAAGTGTCATGGCATTTTCAAGTCCGCCCGGGAGGTTGGAATAATAGTCAACGGGTTCGTGAGTGGTTTCGTCTCTATACATGCCAAGGTGACCAACCCGCGCATCGGGTATAAAATTGATGATGGCATCAACCAGACTGAGACCGGCTCGCAAAATCGGAACAACAACGATGTCTGTATCGATTTCGTAGCCACGGGTTTTCGTGATGGGAGTTTGAATTGTAACCTCCCGAAGAGGCAGCTCTTTGAGTGAAAAATAAGCAAGTATCGTAGCGATACGCCCCATTGCTGCCCTGAAACCGGCCGTGTCAGTGTCTGATTGCCGGAGAATACTAAGATCTCTGGCAACAATAGGGTGATCAATAACGGTAACCTGCTTACTCTGCATCAATTATTCAGTTATGAATTATTCTCTTTCTGCTTCTTCAAATATGTCTGCGTAATGCCGTAAATAATTTTCGACAGCGCAATCAAACCAATAATATTGGTAAGTGCCATAATTCCGAGCATCACATCACCAAATGACCATACCACACTCACAGAAACAATAGCCCCCAGGAAGTGCATGGCAACAAATACCATTCGGTAGGAAAAGATTGATTTCTGTCCAAACAGATAGTGGATGGATCGCTCGCCATAGTAACTCCAGCTAATGGATGTGGAGATCACAAAGAAGAAAACGGCAATGGTAACCAGATACTGGCCCCCCGGCATTAACGGTGCTAAACCAACGGCAAAGGCTGCAGAGGTTAGTGATGCCACATTTTCAATAACACCTCCATAGAGGTTGCCGAGCACATTACCCGAATCGTCAGTAACTACCGTGCCCGCACTGCTGAAAGCAATTTCACCTTCATCTGCGACTTGTGCAATATCAGTTCGTGCAGTGATGAGTTGAATGGATCCTGTAAAAGGAGTGGAATAGTCAGAGTCAACAAACATGGTATCTACAGGAATGTTGTATCGTAACATCTGGCCGTTAACAGGTAAACCATCTTCAAAAACCAGAACAAACTCATCCGGCGATACAGGTTCCGGGACTGAGACATTCAGCGTGTATGAAATATTGCCTTCTGACGGATTCACAATTGATTTGTGATAAGAGTCCCATGCACCGGTCACAACAATTACAAGACCTGTAATAGTACATACAACAAGTGTGTCGATGAATGGGCCGAGAAGTCCTACAAGACCGGAGTGTACAGGCTCTTTTGTTTTACTGGCCGACATCGCAATGGGTGAAGAACCCTGTCCCGCCTCGTTTGAAAATAGACCACGCTGAACACCATAGCTGAGCGTGAAAATAAGTGCTCCTGACCCTACACCAAGCACACCGGCTTGTGGATTAAATGCATTTGAGAGAATGGTTACAAAACCGGGGATGACCTGATCGTAGTGGAGGAGCAGAATCACGAGTCCGCCAAATACATACATAATCGCCATTATTGGAACCAACCTTGCGGTTACCGCACCAATTCGTTTGATACCCCCAAGAATTACAGCAGCCACAAGTGATGCCGTGATCATACCTGTGATGTAGAGCGGAATGTTGAACTCCGTGTTCATCACATCGGCAAGTGTATTAGCCTGAATTGCGTTACCGGTAAGGAGCGCACAGATAGAGCCGGAAATTGCAAATAGAACAGCTAGCCACTTCCAGTTTGGGCCGAGGCCTTTCTCTATATAGTACATTGGACCACCGGATACGGTACCATCTTTGTTCTCGGTTCTGTAATAGGCACCCAAAGTACATTCGGTATATTTAATAGCCATACCAAATACAGCCGTGACCCACATCCAGAAGAGAGCGCCCGGACCACCAATGTGAATGGCAAGCGCAACCCCGGCAATATTACCTACGCCAACCGTAGCTGAGAGCGCAGTACTCAGTGCCTGAAAGTGATTAATGTCTCCGGTATCGTCCGGATCATCATATTTACCTGTTAAAACGTTGACCGCTTCTTTAAACTGAAAAATCTGTATTAGTCCAAGGCGCACTGTAATAAAAATACCGAATCCGAGAATAACGACGACGAGCAGGGGCAGCGACTGATATCCAAAAACGGACTCAGGGAAACTCCATACAAGACTTTCGAGGGTAAAAATGATTCGTTCAAACGTTTCCATAGATGTGTTTTAGTCATTCAGGTTAAAATCAGTACCGAATGTATAAAAGATTTAGCAAAATTTTTGTGAAAATTAGATATGAAATGAACGATTGATAATCTTTTTCTCTTTACATTTTCCGAAGGCTAAATCCATTTGGATTCGGGTTAACCCTTTACAATCAAGCAGATTAAAAAAAATGATAGGTTTATAAGTTATGACTAAAGCTGATATTGTTGACGTTATCTCGTCCGCGACAGGAATTACAAAAGTAGAAACAGAAGCCGTGGTAAAAGGTTTTATGGACACGGTGATTGACGCCATGAAGCGTGGAGAAACCATCGAGCTGAGAGGCTTCGGTAGTTTTAAAGTGGTGAAGCGTGCTCAGCGTGTTGCCAGAAATCCTAAGACTAACGAAGAAGTGATCGTGCCTGAGCAGTATGTACCGATGCTCAAAGTGTCTAAAGATTTCAAACAGGTTGTTAACGAGTCTAACAGCTAAGCTCTTTTAGTGCACAAATTCATGGTTCTTTAAGGCTGGTTTCAGAATCAGGTGTCTCGCAATTTCATGCGATTGATAAATGATTTTGATAGATTCGGCTCATGAAAATTCTCTACATCATCCTTCCGCTCTCATTCCTGATTGCTTCCTGTACATCTCTGCCGGAATCTGATTTTTATGAAGTGGAAGGAGTTGTTTCCATTAATCCGTCTGTAGCTCTTCCCACAGGCGGCTGGTTGGCTTCTCAAACACAACTATACTCTTACCTGATTTCTGAAAAGCTCGAAAATCGAAGCGGATCTATCTCTATGAGCGCCTATTTCCAAACGCCGGGGAGTTATGAGTTTTGGTTACTTGCAGGACGAGAGCAGGGTGCATCAGACCGGCATCCGATCATTCAGATCACAGACAACCAAGGAATTATTATTTCCAGATCAAGAGTTGAGATTCCTGATCATGAACGATTGAGGTGGCTGAACCGTGATTCGGACGGACTCCCGATTATTGTTGATGCAGACAGACCCGGAGTTTATACCATCTCTGTGGAATCAGGCGGGGCAGAGGGTATTAAAATTGGGAGGCTTCATATGTCATTGAATGGCGAAAATCCACCCCGGGGAATGGGGTTGATACCGACGTCAAATCCGAGAGTAGATCCCACAGCAGTGAAACGGGACCATTATGTTGAGATTCCGCCCGCAAGTGCGTTCGGGCTCATTGCCGGTGGTAACTCAGATCAATACAACAGTCTGACTGAAGCGGGTATTCACATCAGCCATTGGTGGGATCAAAGTGGCTATTATGAGCATGTTGATTCAATTCACAACCTGAATGTGATCGATTTTGCTGAGGATATCGAAGATCTTTCTGATCTATTTCAATTTTCGAAAAGTGATGACAACCTCCGCGGATTCTTTCTTGCCAATGCGGTTGAACTTAACAACGCAGAGATCAAACGTTATCCGGCGCTGTGGTTTAGGGATTCAGAACTCACAGGATTTGATCAATTGAAACGTCAGATCGCCTACCTGTCCGACCCTGCCGAACCCCTATATGAAATTCCCTATTTCACCGCGATGCCTGAGTGGGGATTGAGTTTCGATTCAATGACACCAAATGATGAGCTGATGAAGCGGTGGATTCAGTTCTCAGCGTTCAATACGCTGATGACAGTTACGCTTCCGTCCGCAGAGATCAATGAGCGAGTACTTGATCAGCTCAAATTTTATTCATCACTCAGAACAGAGCTTTTTCCCTACATCTACAGCTACACGCTCAGGTCGCGGACAGCACGGGTTAAGCACGTCACCGGTACTACAAACCATCCAAATCAATTCCTGTTTGGCCACGAGCTGCTTGTTGCTCCTGTAGTTGAAGAGGGTGCAGAAGATCGGTTTGTTTGGTTTCCTGATGGAATATGGTACAGCTATTGGGACGGCGAGCGTTTTGATGGCGGTCAAACATGGGCTGTAAACACACCAATTGACCGCATTCCTGTTTTTGTCAGGGCGGGATCGATCATTCCAATAGCAAAAAAAGAACGCGACGGTGACGAGCTGGATATTGTAATCTACACCGGAAGCTCAGGTACATTCAGGCTCTATAAGGACGACGGTGAAACATTGAATTATTGGCAGGGCGTTTTCTCAACAACAGCATTTCGATACTTTGAGCAGCCCAGCTACGCCACCTTTACCATTGGCGCCAGGGTCCGTGGATTTGAGGGCCAGCCGGACGAAGTGAGCTATCGACTGAGATTTAAGTTCATGGAGAGTCCAAATGAGATTACCGTTAACGGCGAAGAACTGAACGGCCAATGGTTCTGGAATGAGGAGAGTAGGGAGGTTGTGATTCCATGGACTCAACCCGCAAATGTTCGGAGTGAATTTCGGTTTGAGTTTTGAGGTGTGCTGATAAAAAGTCATCCTGAAGCCATACAGTCACCCTGATGCAGATCGGAATCTCCATTCTTTGAACAGGGATGGGCATCACTATCCACGAGGGATAAATCCCTCGCTCGTTTGTTATGCCCATTAATGGGCATTATATGCGTGCCGGTCATTTATGGCCGGGTGTT
>SKGY01000016.1 GCA_007117235.1 Balneolaceae bacterium | reverse complement strand
CAGGTGTTGAAAACGATTTACGAGAATAGAAAAGATCTTAAGGTAAATTTAATAGCTCTTAACTCAGTGCAGGAAGAGGTTGGTGGCTTTGGCGCAAGAATGATGAGTTATCGTCATATGCCGGATGTAGCCATTGTAACGGATGTCACTCACGCCACAGATTCACCTGGCATCAACAATAAAGAACATGGTACTGTTAAACTTGGAGGCGGACCGTCCATTCAACACGGTGGGGCAAATCATCCATCCGTAGTATCATTTATAGAAAAAATTGCTGAATCGAATAAGATCGATATTCAGCATGAAGCAACAAGCGTGAGAACCGGTACCGATACAGACAGTATTTTCTTTCAAAGAACAGGTATACCAAGCGCATTAGTATCGCTTCCTATTCGATATATGCACTCACCTGTGGAAACTGCTTCACTTACTGACGTGAAAGCACTAATAGAGCTTATGGCTAAATCAATATTAGCTATGAATTCTGATGAGACGTTTACAGTGGGATAGCATTTTAATAGGCTTTTAACTTAGATTAAAAGCCTATTATTCATACCCCTTCGGATTCTTTGTTTGCCAGTTCCATGCATCTCTGCACATGGTTTGTAAGTCTCTGTTTGCGGCCCAGTTCAGCTCTTTATTAGCCTTCGAGGGATCGGCATAACAAACTGCGGCATCACCCGGTCTGCGATCGACAATAGTGTACGGTATGTTAATGTCATTGGCTTTTTCAAACGCCGTAATAACGTCGAGTACACTTGAGCCTTTGCCGGTTCCGAGATTATAAGTTACTATTCCAGGATTTGTATTTAGTTTTTCGAGTGCTTTGATATGACCTATAGCCAGATCAATCACATGGATATAGTCACGTACACCAGTGCCATCATGAGTAGTGTAATCGCTACCAAAAACGCGAAGTTTTTCCAGTTTACCTACTGCAACCTGAGTTACAAAAGGCATGAGATTATTAGGGGTCCCCGTTGGATCTTCACCTATTAACCCGCTCTCATGAGCTCCAACAGGATTAAAATATCTCAACAACGCTACGTTCCAGGAGTGATCAGATTCGTATAGTTCTTTGAGAATGTATTCGATAGTTAACTTGGTTCGCCCATATGGGTTAACGGCTGTTACAGGAGCAGTTTCGGGAATTGGGTTTATTTCAGGGTCTCCATACACGGTAGCTGATGAGCTAAATACAATATTTTTGACACCATGTTTAGACATTATCTCACATAAGTTTACAGTACCTGATATATTATTTTTATAATAGTAAAGTGGCTTTTCTACTGACTCACCAACTGCTTTTAATCCGGCAAAGTGAATAACCCCATCAAGATCATAGTCAGTAAACAGTTTGTCTAATGATTGTGTGTCTAACAGATCAACTTTGTGAAAGGGAATTTTTTTACCGGTTAACTCTTCAACTCTTAACAATGATGCGGTTTTACTGTTGCTCAGATTGTCCATAACAACGACTTGAAAACCAGAATTAACGAGTTCAAGCACCGTATGACTCCCAATAAAACCTGTTCCTCCTGTAACTAAAATTGTCTGCATATAATGATTATATAATCTCTTTCAATTCACTTAAAACCTGATCGCAATACTCATCCATAGAGGAAACCAGCTTTTTGAGCTCCTCAGTTGAGGCATTATCCTCCAATTGCTGTTTTGACTTCTCATACATATCTATGATTGGGTTCAAATGGAGCATGAGTGCTGCAGGTTTAATCTTATGTCCGGCTCTCCTGAGGTTATCCATGTCTCTGGCTAATACAAAGTCTCTGAAACTATTTTGAAACTCAGAAAAAGACTGTACAGACGCAGCAGCAAACTCTTTAACATATGCCTCTTCCTGGTAAAGCATCTCTTTTATAAGCTCAACGTCCACTAATGGTAAATCTAGATTCATTCGTTCATAGGTTTGTTAATTCCGTGCGGAGTAGGCTTCCCATGTTCGTCAAGATGTACAAAAACAATTTTATCAATGCGGATAATAGTCTGCTTGGTAAATTTTTGTCTCACCTCACATTTTACAGTAATTGACGATGTCCCAAATTTCACTGTTTCCATCCCAATTTCAATGATATCGCCAAGTTGTGCAGAGCTCACAAAATCAATCTCTGACATGAACTTGGTTGCAATATTGCCTTTACCAAGTTGACATATTACGTAAATCGCAGCCTCTTCATCAATCCAAGCCAATACACTCCCGCCAAATAGGGTGCCGTGAGCATTGAGATCCTCAGGTTTGATTAGTTTTCTGCTAAAGAATCGCATTCCTGGGAAGTTATTTTGCATATAGAACTAGAGTTTAAATGTATGAGAACATAACAATTTCAGATAGCTTATTTGATAAACTATACGATAAATCATATTGGCGTAATTTATGGATATTAAAATCAATTATTCACACTCAGGGATTAAATTAAAGATTCTTAAGCAATAAGTGATTGAAGCGCCTATTAGATGATTCGGCTCCAGTCTCTATTAGAATTGATTTAATAAACTATGCTTATGTGAATAAT
>SKGY01000023.1 GCA_007117235.1 Balneolaceae bacterium | reverse complement strand
TCAAGATGACCGGAGAGAGGTGAAGATCCGCTGGTTTCTATATGAACAGAAAACCCCTCTTGCTTCAATCTCACGGTGAGCGGTTCAAGGTTATGTAGCAATGGCTCCCCACCCGTAATCACAACAAGCTTTGTACCACTCGCTTTAGCTCTTTCAATAATATCTCCAACTTTTACTCTGGGGTGTTTTGATTCATCCCAACTCTCTTTTACATCACACCACCAACATTGTACATCACAACCTGCAAGGCGAATAAAATAAGCAGCACGTCCGGCATGTGCACCTTCACCTTGAATGGTATAAAAATCTTCCATCAGAGGATATTCCACCTGATTCAGGTCGATTGCTACTTCTTCTTTATATTCTTTTGTATCAGTACTAAACATCTTTATCCGTGTATTCAACCCAGCTTGTTTCAGTTTCCCACACGGTAACGTGGAGTTCAACATTCCCGGGTATTCTCTTTTTGGTCTCTTTATGTATGTATTCAGCGATTCGCTCAGCAGTTGTCGCAACAGGAATCACATCATTAATTACGGTATGATCCAGCCCACCTTTTGTGCCATCCTCAGCAGCCCATTTGAGCTCTTTAAAATCACAAACCATGTCCGGACTTTTTAAGTATTTGGATGGATTGAGCTCATGAGATTTTGCAGAAATATGCACTTTGTAGGTGTGGCCATGCATTCTGCCGCACTTACCGTCATAACCTTCAATAAAATGTGCTGAGTCAAATTTAAACTCTGTATGTAACGTCCAGGTTGGCATCGTGTAGAACCGTTTTAAAAAAATTTAAGCTTTGTTAATAGCCTTCAAAGATAAGCAAAATTATGTTGCTATTCAGAACCGATAGGATCCCAAAAGTGTTTTTCAATATCAACGGTATAGGGCTCAATAAATTCGATCTCCTCTTGTTCTAGTTTTTCTCTCATTGTATCACCATAAAAATATGCTCTGCCACTGAGCTGACCTAACCTGTTCACCACTCTATGAGCGGGATATGATTCGCCATCCGGTCTTTTTAAAAGATTATTGAGTGCATATCCTACCATCCGCGCACCTGATTTTACTCCCAGATGCCCGGCAATTGCGCCATAGGTAGTAACCTTTCCATGTGGAATTCTGCTCACTACCTCATAAACCTTATCGTAAAATTCAGATTTATCAGCCATGATATTATCTATTCTGTCTTCTCAATTAATAATTTCAATAGTAGATCAGCACTTTCTATAGAAAGATTATTATGAGATCTGGCAATGCCTATAGCTTTTTTACCAAGCATCCTATATATCTCATCGGCTGTTTTCTGGTCACTCAGCTTGTTCAAATGTAATTTTACAGAAGAACTATCCCCTCTTGAGATTGGCCCAGTTAGTGAATTAGATGCTCCTTTTTCAAAAATATTTGACAAGGTTTGATCAATAAGTGGTTTGAGCAACTCTATTGATTGATCAACTCCATTTTGCTTCAAAATCTCCTCCGCTATATTCATCAGAACCACCAAGTAGTTGGAGGCCATAACTGCAGAAAGATGTATGGCTTGTTTTTGGTTTTCATCTATGCGAAGTGCTTTCGCTTCCATTTTTTGGATGATGCCCTCCAGCCACCCAACAACAGCTTCATCACCAACTAAGCTGATGTTAATGTCTTTGAATCTTGAGTGGTCATCACCTTTATGAAATGTCTGAATGGGATGCATCGATGCTATTTTAGCACCTTTATCAGCCAAGGATTTCAATGAGGCCAATGGCAGACTACCCGAATTATGAATCACAAATTTACCCGACCAATTTATATCCAGTTCAGAAAGCTGATGAGCTAGCTCTGAAACTTTATGATCAGGAACGGAAAGAAATATGATATCACCTAAGTCGGAAGAATTTTCAGGGAATGATTTATTGTGTTTATCAAAAGCCCCAATTGATTCATCAAACACCGAGCCTTCATTTGATGACCAAATTGAGTAGATCTTATATCCCTTTTTTGTAAAGAAATCCCGCAATGCACCGCCCAGAGCACCATTTCCAAACAGTGTAATTGCTGGCTTATTAATCATCTATCTTACTATTGGTTGACGCTGTAATTCAGCAAAACCGGTAAGCAAATTCTTGTTCTTATTAGCTGACGAGTCGCCAAAATTGAGTTTTAATCCCCATTTCCTTGCCACAATGAGTCCGGATATAAAAGCACTCACTCCATCAATTGATGATTCACCGGAGTTGAGATAATTCATTAAGCCGGTCATGTTATCATTATCATAAAGCTGAATTACCTGTTCGAATTCTTCACGGTGCTCGCTGTTTAACTCACAGCAAAAAACAATTAACGCGTTTTTTTGAGCGAGTATCTCTTCCAATGCATATGCCAACTCTTTAACTGTGAAAGAGCCTTCATCCGTAAGCTGAATACTGAGTATAGTAAAATCATCGAGTGAGCATTGCAGCAACATGAGTTGATTGTACAGGCTTACATCATCATCAAATGCAGCATCATCAATAAAAAAGTCATCATCCTCATCGCAAAAATCATTGCGAAGTTTGTCATTAGCCAATACCTCTCCCAATGTGGTGCTAACAGATTTAAAAGAGGGCATTGGCAGTTTTTTTTCTGAACTGCCGGGATGAGCCTCAACTACAACCACAGTATCAAAGTCGTTTTTCTCTAAATTTGAATAGAGATCAAAAACCTCGTTTATATTAGACTCATCTACATTAAATGGTGAAAACAGAAGTCGTACGGTTTCAGAAGATCCAGTACGTTTCGATTTGGCAAGCTCCAACCCTTTGTTGATCTCTTCACGGCTAAAAGAGGTAATATCCATGATGTATAAATGTTATGGTAGTTTTTGATAGCAAATGGAAATCCAATGTTCTTGATGTTTAAAGCTACAAATTTTTGCATGTTTTCCATCATCAAATTCAACAGAAAACAGATCGGATTCGATCGATTTAATCTTTACAGATTTCATAGGTTTACGCAGCCCTGTACCAATCTGTTTGAGGGCAGCCTCTTTGAGCGTCCAAATCCGGATAGGATCAATCTTTTCATATAGTGATGTTAACTCACTTTCATGCTTCATTCTGCTTTTAAGACTATCAGTAACAACTCTGCTGCACAGTTCCATGTCAACCCCAATATTCATCTCTTTCGAGATCCCAGCACTCAAGGCTGCGGTTGTATGAGAAAAACTTGCTGAAAGTTCTGCATCATCAATGAAAACTTTTGGTTTTTCATACTTCTCTGTAAAGACGTCAATAGATGTAACACCAAGAAACTCGGAAGCCATCTTTTTTAGTAGAAGTGACCCGCTGATTCCTTCCGAAAAGTCTCTTTGATTGCCACTGATATTCGTCGGCTGTGATTCAAAGGCAAGGGTAATCTCTTCCGGAAGGTGTGGATGATGTAATTTTTCGGGCAAAACAGTCTGATGTTAATTGATGCTGCGATCTAAAGTTACTGTTTTCAACCGCACCCCTCCACTTTTATTCAAAAATAAAGATTCCTCGTATTCGAATTTTTGCAATTCATCAGTTCAATATCAATTTGCTGGTTTGATTAAATTCAGATTAATACTGCTCAGGCAAAAAGAAGATGCCACTTCCAACATATATTTGTATCTTTTGAGGCTTAAAACAAAACTTTTTAAACGACATACAATTCATGAGTAACGCTGAGCCATCCTTAAGCGAACAACAACAAATCCGTATTGAAAAATTAGATCAACTCAGGGAATTAAATATCAACCCCTACCCTCATCAATACGATGTAACTCACTACTCTCAAGATATTTTAGATGATGAGTCGATCATCACCGATACTCCGGATTCACCGGAAGATGCTGAACGAGTGTCTATTGCAGGTCGTGTAATGACCCGGAGAATTATGGGAAAGGCCTCTTTTTTTACCATTCAGGATACAAAGGGCATTATTCAGGTTTACATTCGAAGAGATGACATTGGAGTAGACCTCTACAATTCAGTTTTCAAAAAACTGACTGATATTGGAGACTTTGTCGGGATTAAGGGTTTTGTCTTTAAAACCAGAATGGGTGAAACCACTGTTCACGCTGAGGAGTTTGAGTTTTTAGGCAAAACGGTAAGACCTATTCCCACTCCGAAAGAGGTAGAAAACGAAGACGGTGAAATTGTAACATTTGATGCTTTCGCTGATAAAGAGCTCAGATACCGGCAGCGATATGTTGATCTGATTGTGAACCCTGATGTTCGTGACGTATTTGTAAAGCGCACGAAAATGGTTCAATCCATGCGACAGTTTATGAATGAACGTGGCTATCTCGAAGTAGAAACCCCGATTCTGCAACCCATTTATGGTGGTGCCTCAGCCCGACCATTTAAGACACATCACAATGCGCTTGATATCGATCTATACCTGCGAATTGCAAATGAGCTCTATCTTAAGCGATTAATTGTTGGTGGGTTTGATGGTGTGTATGAATTTTCAAAAGATTTCAGAAATGAAGGGCTTTCACGTTTTCACAATCCCGAGTTCACTCAGGTTGAGCTATATGTAGCTTGGAAAGACTACAACTGGATGATGAGCTTTATGGAGCAGATGGTTGAACATGTTGCAAAAGCACTTCACGGGTCCACAAAAGTAACAGTGGGTGAGAATACGATTGATTTTAAAGCACCCTGGCCACGAATTCCAATGTATGAAGCGATTGAAAAAGAGACCGGTCACGATCTCTCAGGTAAATCTGATGATGAGATTCGAACCATTGCCAAAGATCTGCACGTTGATGTTGACAAAAGTATGGGTAAGGGAAAGCTGATTGATGAGATTTTCGGTGAATTTGTTGAACCTAAACTTATTCAGCCGACCTTCATTACAGACTATCCTATTGAGATGAGCCCACTCGCTAAAAAACACCGATCTAAAGATGGCTTGGTTGAGCGATTCGAAGCCATTTGCAACGGTAAAGAGATAGCCAATGCATTCACTGAGCTCAATGATCCAATCGACCAAAGAGAACGATTTGAGGAGCAGGCAAGACTTCGAGCAGATGGTGATGATGAAGCCATGACCGTTGATGAAGACTTTCTGCGTGCCATTGAATACGGAATGCCACCTACTGCAGGAATTGGTATCGGTATTGACAGATTGGCAATGATAATGACCAATTCTGATTCAATTCGTGACGTACTCTTCTTCCCACAAATGAGACCTGAATAATCGTGGTGCAGGGCTCAGGGTGCAAGTACCGTGTATAATAATTTATTATTGTATGCCATATAATCATCAACACAACGTTTCGTTAAGTCTTCATTATTACAATCTTACTGAACATCTACTGAAAACTACTACCCTGAAGTTTGCCCCTTGAACCCTGAAATATGAAGTTTACCTGGTACATCGCCGGACGGTATTTTAAAGGAAGCAATCGTGACTCAAAGTTTCTCTCCTTTATTAAAATCATGGCCGTTACAGGTGTTGCCGTAGGTTCTGCAGGATTACTAATTGCACTCTCCATAGTTCACGGTTTTAAATCAACCATCAACGAAAAAATACTGGGCTTTGCCCCACACGTAACCGTACATGGATTTCAGGGACGGGCTATTCAACGGGCTGATACCCTTGAGGTTTATCTAATGGATATAACCGGTGTGGAAGATGCCCAGGCAACCATTGTTGGCCAGGTAATGATTCAGGGGCGCAATGATGTGAGTGGCACCGGTATTAAGGGTGTGGCTGAACGGGGCGATGTCACACAATTGCGGGATTTTATTCAGGAGGGCGAATATCGACTGGGTGAAACCGATACCGGGCTGCCCGGCATTGTTATAGGCCGTTCACTTGCCAGATCAATAGGTGCGGGAATTGGAGACAGAGTTACGGTATATGCATTAGACGGGTTACCCTCACCTCTCAACTCACCGGAAATCAGACAATTCACACTTACGGGTATCTATTCAACGGGGATATCAGGTTTCGACAATAACTTTGCAATGACCGATGTTCAATCTGTTCGCCGTTTATTGGATATGGGAACTCTTGAAGCAAATTTTATGGACATAAAAGTTGCTGATATCAATAACATAAACGAGGTTTATCGCGCTGTTCGGGATGGAACCCAATTTCCATACATCACAGAAAACATCTATCAGACCAATCGCAATATTTTCGCATGGGTTGATTTGCAGGAAGAGACTATACCATTTGTTATTGCAGTAATGATCGTGGTTGCAGCTTTTAATCTCATCGGAACCGTATTGATGATGGTACTCGAACGAACCAGAGATATCGGTGTTTTAAAAACGCTTGGTGCAAGAAGCCAATCAATAAGAAACATCTTTCTGCTTGAAGGTTTGTTTGTAGCAATATCAGGACTGATTATAGGGATAGGTATATCCCTTCTTTTTTATTGGCTTCAGGTGCAGTATCAAATAATTCCCCTTTCAGAAGAGAATTACTACATGGCAACCGCCCCTGTTGAGCCTCACCTTATAGATTTTATCTGGGTGAGCATTGTTACAATTGTACTCTGCTCGCTTGCCTCCTGGCTACCAGCCCGAGTTGCTGCCAAAACAGACCCTGTTTCAGTGCTCTCTTTTGGTGAGTAGCAGCTTATTGAACTGTTTTTGCAGCTGCTAAGCAGCAATTTTTACACTTGAACTCTCTCTAAAAAACTGCTCAAACCGGTTCAACAATCTTTTTCGAGATGCAGCCCCTTTAAATTCAGTAATGCCTTCAACTCTATGGCTTGGAATTACTATACTTACCGGGTTTGCAATACATGCTCTCTCTATTGCCTTCAAATTGAGGAAACCAACTCGCTTAGCAAGCTCTTTTAAGGTCAATGTTTCTGCAAGATTTGTTTTGTAGATCTCTTCCCAAACACTCAGCTGAAAATCACTGCCAAAAGCTTTTATCCCGAAACTAAAGGATGTTCTTTTTCCACAGAAAAATTGATTGAGCTGTTTTTCAATTTTATTGTGAAATGCAATTTTATTCCAATTTGATTTAAGTCCTGATTCATTTAGAAAAGTAGTGACAAAGGAATCATCTTCATTTTGGTCTGCAAAGCGAATTATCGCTACAGCACTGCCAACAGTACCAACTATAATTTTACCGAATGGTGTTTCAATATTTGATAAGTATAAATCGTTGTTCATGTCGAATCTATTTGGGTTAAGTTTCTTTAAATACGAACATCGATACAGATTGGATTGGAAAATCTTAAGGTTTCAAAAAAAAATTTTGGGGAAAACGAATATGTTATCTCATAATCTGTAAAAAATTGTGTATTCATGTATGATGAAGCAGCTATTTTGTATTTTTGGTAAAGTTATTGCAGTCTAACAGACTTCTATATGAAACACTTTTCACACTTTTTATTTCTACTGGTATTTACATGGTTATATGTAATTACTCCTGTCAACGCATACTCGCAAGTTGCTACTACCGAAAATGCTGAAGTAGAGCTTATTTCAGAAAATCTATCAATTCAACCCGGCGAAACGTTCTGGATTGGTGTCAGAATGGATTTGCGAGATGGCTGGTATGTCTATTATCGCAATCCCGGTGATTCCGGCATGCCTCTTATGACGGAGTGGATGCACGAAAAAGA
Source organism: Balneolaceae bacterium (assembly GCA_007117235.1). Taxonomy (GTDB): domain Bacteria; phylum Bacteroidota; class Rhodothermia; order Balneolales; family Balneolaceae; genus Rhodohalobacter. Next base: position 2,157 of record SKGY01000023.1, on the reverse strand, counting down.
TTTTCAAATTGGCGCTATTCAATGGCCTTATCCTCTATGGATTGATGTTGGTGCAGGTCTTGCCAGCTATGGGTATTACGGTGACGTGCTCTTTATGATGGAAGCCACGGCACCAACCGACCTCGAACCCGGAACAGAATACACTTTAATTGCAGAAGCAGACTATCTGATTTGTGAAAAAATCTGCATTCCGGAATATGTGGATATTCAACTCACACTTGATGTTACAGATAGTGATGTAGAGTACAACGATGAGTGGCTCCCCTATTTCTCAGAAACCCGTTCCAAGCTCCCAGTCGAGCTCGACTATTGGGAAGCTGATGCATGGGTAAGTGAAGATGGCAATGAGATAATCCTTGAATTGTCCACTGATGCATTTAGTCTACCTGACTACTCTGAAATTATCTATTTCGCCAACGAAGAGGGTGAAATCGAAAATGCAGAAAAGCCTCAATTTAATCAGGATGGTCAATCCATTACCATCACCATGCAGAAATCGGGTTACAAAAGCGATGATGTATCCCGAGTATGGGGACTTGTATACAACGCAGACGGATGGGACGATTCCGGCGAGATCAAAGCGATTACTGTAGATCTGAATCTTGCAGATGAGTCGATTGCCACAATTGGTAATATTGATGATCCTTTTACTGTATTCTCCTCACGATTCTTAATAATTCTCGGATTTGCTTTTATTGGAGGTCTGATTTTAAATCTGATGCCCTGCGTATTTCCGATTTTGTCTATAAAAGTGATGAACTTTATGCAGATGTCGGGGCACGACTCCGGTGAAGTAAGAAAGCATGGGTTCGTATTTGGTGCCGGTGTGATTCTCTCATTCATCTTCTTAGCCGGTCTTCTATTATTACTACGTGCCGGCGGACAAGAATTAGGCTGGGGATTTCAGCTTCAGACTCCGGCATTCATCGCATTCATGACATTTTTGATGTTTGGTCTCGGGCTTAGCCTTATGGGTGTTTTTGAGATCGGGGGTTCGCTGATTAATGTAGCCGGTAGAGCCGGTACTTCCGATGGATTACGTGGTTCCTTCTTTAGTGGCATCCTTGCAACTGTTCTAGCCACACCATGTACCGCACCATTTATGGGAACTGCATTAGGTGTAGCCATCACTCTCCCGGCATCTACAGCTTTAATTATTTTTACCATGTTAGGTGTGGGCATGGCAGCGCCATATGTACTACTCTCCTCCTTTCCGGCACTTATGAAATATCTCCCAAAACCCGGGGCATGGATGGAGACATTTAAACAGGCAATGGCTTTCCCACTTTTTGCCACTGTTATCTGGCTGATCTGGGTATTTGGTCAGCAGTCCGGTGTTGATGGACTTACCAGATTACTGGTTGGGCTTTTATTTCTCTCTCTGGGAATTTGGATCATCCATCGCTGGAACCGTTATCAGATCTCTACAAGTGCGAGAGTAGTCAGTCGCTCAATTGCCACCATTTTGATAATGGGAGGCTTTTTGTTTTCTGCATCCCAAAAAACTGTGCAGATTGATGGTGGTAATGATAATACGTATGTAGATAATTTTGGCATTGAATGGGAAACATTTTCAATTGACCGAGTAGAGCAACATGCTCAAAATGGAAAAAATGTATACATAGATTACACTGCTGATTGGTGTATAACTTGTCACGCAAATAAACGTTTAGTATTCAGTTCCAATCGTGTAAAAGAACGCTTTGAGGATCTCGATTTTGTAATGGTTAAAGCAGATTGGACCAATCGTAATCCTGAAATAACCCGTGCACTTGCATCACATGGACGGAACGGTGTTCCACTTAATGTAATTTATAGCAAGAACTTAGATGAACCACTGATTCTACCTTCAGTTCTTACTCCCGGTATTGTTTTAGATGCATTGGAGAGGATCTCGAATGGAGAAGTTTTGACACTTGGAGAATAATTTTTTAATAAAGTTGAAAATCGAATTAAATCTTTAACTCTCCCCTCCTTTCCAAGGTGGATAAAAAACCTGAATCATAACATTTCAAAGAACTTCACTACCAAAAACAAACATTAAACAATCATGAAAAAAATAATCTTCCTCAGCGCACTGCTGATTGCCTCATTGGCATTTTTGAATATGACTACTGAAACTGACCGGGCAAATGCCGTGGTTGGAGAACGTGCACC
>SKGY01000041.1 GCA_007117235.1 Balneolaceae bacterium | reverse complement strand
TTAAACAGTTAATAATAGTATCTGAACTGTCTGTTACCGGAAACATTCTGCCGTCATCCTCAGCCTTCAGTTCCACACCTCTCTCTCTGAACCATTCAACGGTGTCGCGGGCCTGAAACTGTTCAAAGCTCCATCGAAGTGTCTTCTCTCCTCGTGGATAGTGTTTTGATAGTAGTTCAGCATCAAAACAGTTGTGCGTTACATTGCAGCGGCCACCCCCTGAAATCCGCACTTTTGAAAGAACCTCTCTCGACTTTTCAAAAATTGTAACAGATAGTGATGGATTGAGGCGAGCGGTATTAATTGCAGTAAAAAATCCTGCTGCTCCACCGCCAATAATAGCAATTGAACTGTGCTTGTTATTCATAAACTAAAATACGCAAGCACAGCCCATTGCTCAAACGTCTGTTCGACTATTCCTGATCTTGTTCCTGTTCAAATATTCTCAGGCTTTCATCGAACGACTCCCCCTGGCGATTTCTGAACTCTAATCTCATCTCTCTTTCAATAAGATCACGGTCCAGAATTTCAAATTCAGCTGAAAGATCAGCTAACATCTCTTCAGTTAACTCACCACTCTCAACAGTTCCATCTTCTTCGACCTGGAGATACATCTTGTTTACCAGTGATACTGTTTGTCCTGATGATTTAACCGTGGCTTCTACTTCTCCCTCTTCTACCCAGATCAGGTTGTCAGAATTCATACCAAATCTTGTACCCTTGATCGAGGCTACTGTTGTAGCAGTTGTTACTTCAAACTCTGTATCACCGCGACGTATTACGTCCATGAACAGACTTCCAACTGCAAGGTTGATCTGTGTGCGAAGGTTCAGGTCTTTGGTCTCATTTAGTGCACTGCGTATTACTAACTGAGAAGAAGGACTCACTCTGGCTATCGACTCGTCTAAGAACATCACCATTGCAAAACCATTTTCCCCTGTATTGAGTGTATCACCCGAGGCTAACGCCTGGTCTATCACCCGTACAGGTTCCGTTGAAACGTTTGACACCGTAACTGCCGGCACAAATCGTTTTACGTACGCTATTTCATCGTCTGACTCAGGGTAAAGCTCAGTTTGCCCCGGCATAAACAAAAACACGCTAACGGCTACAATTGTGACTAAAAAACCTATAGCAATTAATACTTTGTTCTTTTCCATTTTACTATTCCCCTACTCTGGCTTTGTTATTATTTATCTTATTTGTCATTTCTCTAAGTAGTACCACAGCCTCCTCTGCTGTATACACTTCCCCATCCAATTCAATTCTATGAAGCTGTAACCCTCTATCAAGCAGTTGCTGAACCTTTGCTCTTCCCATTAATCTGCTCAAAAGGTCGATTAATTCAGTATCAAGAACTCTATTAGTTGAAAATCTCCAAATCTCTGATGCCACTTCAATACTGCTGGTTGTTGTTCTTACGTTTGAGCGAACCTGCCATGCATAATTTTTTCCCTGTTCCAGCGCATTTACCAAATTTTCAGGTAGTTCAAATTGGTTACCTCGTGTAAGTACGTCCAAATAGACATTTTGTGCGATATCTCTAATTTCATCCGCAACAAATGACTGACTAAACCTTTGATTAAGTGATTGCTCAACATCGATCCCATCTCTGTCTTCAACTACAACAAGCCTGAAAACCTGATTTTCCAAACCATCCCATTCAAATGCAGGGCGCTCTTCTCTCAAATCGATGTTTGAAAGCCTTTCAACAGACTCCCTGTTTGGATTTATAGTCAGCTGCTCTCTCTGTAATGAAGTCACATATTCTACACTACTTTCCGCATGCAAATTCCTCGCATTTCCACTTTCATTAAGAGTATAAATTGTGGCTTTTACAGTATATCTGTCATCTCCAACCAGCGCTCCCCTATTTAATAAATTCAACAAGTCTCTGGCTTCACTTCCCATCTCAAAATCAAACTTAGCAGAACCCGACACTCCCGGCACCGATTCTGCGACAATGTCTAAATTCGAAAACTGAATTCTTGATCCGGCTTCTACCTCTATTCCGTTTGACGAGTTTTGTGTGGAGGTGATCAGCCTGCCATATGCATCACTTTCTACAATAATTTCCAAAAATAACTGTGAATAATTTTGATCAGTGTCATTCTCAATTTCAAAAATAACAATAGGTTCCCCAACTTCCCTGTTGAAAGGATGGGTGATCAAGCCGGCTAAATTTTGTGAATCAAAGGTGTCAGAAAGTGTTACGTTAATGCGTATATCATTGTCACGATCCGTGCTTGCGGAAAGCAATAGTGAAATGACAATAATTGATAAAATTGCTCGCATTTGATATACCTTTGATTTAGTGCTTTAATCTAATTTAAACTCAGCTTGTTTATATATAGATATGCTTAATAAACAGCGTCTCTGATTATTTTTTCTTAATCATTCTGAATGGCATTCAACACAATTTTACCTGCGTTCTTATTATTTTCCATTCGTTTATGGGCAGCCTCCACCTCATCCCATGAAAAGATAGAGTCGATAACCGGTTTTAATTTTTCTTGGTAAAATAAATCGGATGTTTCGCTGAAGAAATCCGACGT
>SKGY01000193.1 GCA_007117235.1 Balneolaceae bacterium | reverse complement strand
TGGGAAGCGGGCCGAATAGAATTGGGCAGGGAATTGAGTTCGATTACTCCTGTACTCATGCTGTATTGGCTGCCAAAGAGATGGGTTATGAAGCCATCATGGTTAACTGTAATCCGGAAACAGTCTCTACAGATTTTGACTTTGCCGATAAGCTCTATTTTGAACCGGTCTACTGGGAACGTGTGCTTGATATTATCGAGCATGAAAAACCGGAAGGAGTGATACTCCAGGTAGGTGGGCAAACTGCTCTTAAGCTCGGAAAACGATTTGTTGAAGCGGGAATCAAGATTTTCGGAACTGATTTCGCTATGATTGATTTTGCTGAAGATCGCGGTGAGTTTTCCAAGTTTCTGAAGAAAATGGACATCCCTTTTCCAGAATATGGAACAGCAAGGGAAGTTGAAGAGGCTGTAAAAATAGCCAAAAGAATAGGCTATCCGGTTTTGATTCGACCTAGTTACGTATTGGGCGGACAGGGAATGCGCATCGCAGTGAAGGAAGAAGAATTGAGAAAGTATGTGGCAAACATCCTGAAAACTCACCCTGAAAATGCGTTTCTAATCGATAAATATCTTGAACGTGCCGTTGAAGTGGACGTAGATTCAGTTTTTGATGGAAATCAGTTACATATCGCCGGAATCATGCAGCATATAGAACCGGCAGGCGTTCACTCTGGAGATTCAACAGCGGTGCTTCCGCCTTATTCACTAAGCGATAAGGTGATCAAAACCATCGAGGAGTATCAGCTCAAAATCGCTGAAAATATGGAAATACTCGGATTTCTGAATGTGCAGTATGCCGTAAAGAATGAAAAAGTGTTTGTGCTGGAGGCTAATCCCCGAACAACTCGAACCATTCCGTTTTTGGCTAAAGCCACACAGCGACCAGAAGCCGCCATTGGTGTAAAAGTAATGCTTGGGGCAAAACTCACAGAGTTCGATCTCGAATCAAAACTGAAAAACTGGGCGATTAAAGAGCCTGTATTTCCATTTGATAAGTTTCCTGAGGTTAAAAAAGAGCTTGGTCCTGAAATGAAATCAACGGGTGAGAGCATCTACTTTATGGATAACTTCGATGATGAAAGATTCAGAAAGCCGTTCGAATTCAAGAACTTATATCTGAGTAAATAAAGATTATTCGGAAGAATTTGATCATTTAGAAAACGTGCCTGTGCGAGTCATCTCGCCCCAGCTTTTGTTGCCTTTAAAGAAATCTATAAGTCCCCTAAATCGCCACCAAGCATGAATTTGGCGATAACCTAGATTTTCAATGAAGGCGTATAGAATAAGTATCATCACATCCCTTATGCGATCATATTTTCTGAATGTCAGCTCTTCCATCAGCACAGATAAAACAGAAAGTATCATACCTAAGAGTATCGCTGCCGTCAAGAAGAGTAGTGCGAACTGAATATTTATGGCACCAAGCCATAAACTGAAAAATAAAAAGATGTAACCAAATAACTCTACGATTGGTGAGAGAAGTTCAACGAAAAGAAAAAATGGCATCGCGATGAAACCAAGTCGTCCGTATTTGGGATTAAGCATCATAGATCGATGCCTCCAGAGTGTATCGGCCAAGCCTCTTTGCCAGCGGTTTCTTTGTCTACCCAACACTTTCCATGTTTCCGGTACTTCGGTCCAGCATACAGGTTCAGGTAAGAATCGAACCCTGTACTTCTCTTTTCGGTCACGATAGTATCGGTGCAGACGCACAACAAGTTCCATATCCTCGCCCACTGTGTCATGGAGATAGCCGTTAACTTTAATGACAGATTCCCTATCGAATACGCCAAACGCACCGGAGATAATGAGCAGGCTATCAAAATAATCCCAGCCTGTTCTTCCAAACAGAAACGCCCTCAGATATTCAACGGCTTGAATTCTTCCGATCATCGTTTTTGGCACATTCACCTCTTTTACTTCTCCCAAATCAAACGTACAACCGTTAGCAACACGGACAACTCCACCAACGGCAACCGTGGTTGGATCAGCAACAAAAGCCATAAGCATTTGCTGTAGAACTCTCGGTTCGAGGAGAGTGTCAGAATCTACCGCGCAGATCAGATCTTTACGGGATACATTAATTCCCGCATTCAAAGCGTCTGCTTTCCTGCCATTCACTTTATCCACGACAAAAAGATTTGGGTAACGATTACTTCCATATATGCACTTTATGAGTTGTGTATTTAACTCTTTAGGAACATATCGATCAATTTTTTTTAGCTGAAAATGATTAATAAGTTTTGAAAGGGTCTCATCTTTGCTTCCATCATTGACTACGATCACTTCATAATCTGCAAACTTCAAATTCAATAACGCGCGCGTTGACTCAATGATTGAAGCCTCCTCATTATATGCAGGAGCCAAAATGCTGATGGATTTGTAGAGACGGGTATCGAAAAGACCACTAAGCTGAAAAATTGTGGCTTCCTCTTTTGATTTTTTTGTCTGGATATAAGAAAAAATAATCAGGGTAATGTAAGAGAGATTCACTATCACAAAATAGATGAAAATCAAAACATTGATAACTACCAGAATGTTAAAAAATATCTCCATAGTT
>SKGY01000070.1 GCA_007117235.1 Balneolaceae bacterium | reverse complement strand
TCTCTCAAACACAGGCTTACCAAGTGAATACGGAATGCTGGAGAGAGAGTTTGCTGAAGGATATATTGAAGCGATTGTTGAGTGGTTGAGCGGGCTCGACTAACTCACCCCCTGTCCCCCTCTCTTCTGCAACTGCCTCGCCCGCTCAGCGCGGCCTGACAGTTTTGAATAGAGGGGGAATCGAAAATCAATTTGAGCAATTAATGAAGCTACATGCTAGAAAAGTATTCATGAGTTCCCCTTCTCTGCGAATTCGCCAATCTGCGACAAGCAGATAAGGCGAATGAGTAGAGAGGGGGACAGGGGGTGAGTCTCCGCTTTTTCCTTTTTGTAATTCACGCTATCTTCGTCACTTATAAATCATCACTTAATATTTAAACCCCGACCATGTTAGATTATCGTTTTGTTGATGGCACCCGGCTCTCCTCAGTTATTGAAGCTCTGATTTTTGCGAGCCCGGAGCCCATTACATGGGAGAAATTATCAGAGATAATAAAAGAGAGTGAAGAAGAACTTGATCTGGACCAACAGGTAATCAGCCGAATTATTGAGCAGCTCAATACCCGTTTTGAAGAAAACGATCTCTCATTCCGAATTGAAGAGACCGGTGGTGGATATACGTTTGTTACCCAACCAAGATATCATCCGTGGCTTAGTATTTTTCAGCATGAAAATGCGTACCGAAAACTTTCTCAGGCTGCTACCGAGACACTCGCTATTGTTGCATACCGCCAGCCAATTACAAAGCCTGAAGTGGATCAGATTCGGGGTGTGGACTCAGGGTATATATTGCGTCAGCTACTTGAAAAAATGCTCGTGAAAGTCTCGGGACGTGCCGATTCTCCAGGTAAACCGCTTCTTTATAAAACAACAACACACTTTCTTAAGCATTTTAACATCAATTCGGTTGATGAACTTCCTAAACCGAGAGAGATCGATGAAATTCTCAAGGATGATGATATGGCCGACCATCGCAGGCTGTTAATGGAGCGACAGATGGAGCTCGAAGAAGATGAGGAGGCGGATGAACTCTTAGAGGAGTTTATCGATAAGTTTCAGGATGGAGATGAAGAAGAGAGTGGAGTCGAAATGGATTCTGATGAGGATATTACAGATACAGATTTCCATAATGATGAAGATGAAGAAGAGAAAAATTAACAGGTTTCTGCAGGCTTGATTATCATAAAATAAAGTGTGTATATTTATACACACTGAAATTCACACTGATTATCAAAGCGTTTTGCCGGAAAAAAGTATTACAGCATCGATTCTGTGGGATAAATTTGGCCTAGGGATTTCTACAATATGCGCTATCCACTGCCTGTTTTTCCCGGTACTTATTGCACTTCTGCCTTTGACATCAATCGCACCATTTTTTACTGAGTGGATACACCCAATTTTTATCGCTCTTATAGCGCCAACGGTTTACTTTGCATCAAAGCGCAGTCATTTCGATAAAACAATTACCCTTCTGTTAGTATCGGGGCTGGCATTCATATTGATAGGCTGGCTTGTCGGGCATGAATTGCTTGGTTTCTGGTTTGAAACCTCATCTACATTTATTGGAAGCATCCTGCTTGTCCGTGGCCACTGGCTCAACTACAGACATCATCAAACCTGTAACGTGAGCTCTCATAAACATCACCCGATTGAATCTTTAAATGAATCGAATAGCTGAAAATGAAACGGTTGAATTTTACACTTGACGATCAAACTGTTGAATTGCTAAATCGCCTGTCGGATAAATATTATGGCGGAAATAAGTCTCAAACGGTACGAGCAGCTCTCGAAAGCCTGGCTACACACCAGGGACACGATGGCTGGGTGATTACAGGCTATACCCCGATTCGAATGGATCATGAAGTAAACTGCCATACTTGCGGAACGGAGCATTCCGAAGGTAATATCCTGTTTAAGCCGGTTTTTGAAAAAGGCAACAGCCCGTCCGCCATCAAGCATATTCCCAGCGAAGAGTGGGTTGAATGTTCAACCTGTGTTGAGATTCAATAATTTCCATTGGTCAGTAATACACTTTGAATGGCTTAATTTCGTTAGATAAATAAATGTTTAGCTTAGGCTAATAATTATTATATTTATTTGAAGATAAGCAATGACCTATGCTAAAATATTCTAAAGTAATTCTCGTCCTGATCATGCTCCCATTTAATGGGTGGAATACAGTGTATGCAAATCCAAACCCATCAAATTTAGAGGGAGTGGTTCTTGATTCTAAAAATAATGAACCACTACCGGGAGCAACTCTCTTTATAACGGATCTCGATATAGGTATAGCCACAGATAAGAACGGGTTTTTTGTGTTTCAAGATTTACCACATGGCGAATATAAGATCATTGTTAGAAGTGTTGGTTATGAAGCGTTAACATTATCTGTCAATCACCCTACGGAGAACAATTTTGTTATAGAGCTCAATCAGGTTTTGTTAAGGGGAGAGGAAGTGATCGTTACAAGCTCGCCGATTGGAAGAAATATCCGCTACCAGCCGGCGCAGTCGATCAATGCTGAAAAACTACAGCGAAACGCCGCTCCGAGTCTCGGGGAGATCCTGGATGGAAATCCGGG
>SKGY01000018.1 GCA_007117235.1 Balneolaceae bacterium | reverse complement strand
TGGCATTTGGCCTTTTATCCTTTTCTAAAAAAGGACCGGGAAACACGAAAGTAATTGCCATATTTTTCATTGGGTCACTTTTTGGGATCAGTATTGAAATTTTCCAGCACTACATGCCTTTTGGCAGAACAGCAGACCTATATGACGCCATTGCTGATATTTCAGGTAGTTTAACAGCAGCTATTATTCTCCAAATTCTGAAAAAGAACTATTTGAGTGATTAACAGACTATTTTAATCGTAATTACAAATTTATACGATTTATGTCCCCCCAAACGTTGGACAATTAGTTGTAAATCGATTATACTACGAGCAGTTTATAACAAAACAGCAAAATTCCACATAGCATTATGACAGAAAGAAAAAAACCAGATGCTGATTTAAGAAATTATTACACAGTTTTTTGGGAGCTTGGACTCCTGGTAACACTGGTAATTTTCATTATCGCCGTTCGGGTTGAATTTACCGGTGATGGTCCTGAAGAGTATGTTCTTGACGAGCAGGAAATTGTCGAAATGGAAGAAATTATCCAGACCAGACAAATTGAAACTCCCCCTCCTCCACCAAGACCACCGGTACCTGTTGAAGTACCCAATGATGAAATTATTGAAGATGTTGATATCGACATCTCCGCAGATTTAGATTTTGGCGGGCAGCTATCTATGCCACCGCCACCCCCTCCGGCTGAAGATGAAGAAGAAGAAGATTTCTTCGTTGTTGTAGAGGATATGCCTGAACTAATAGGTGGTTTGCAAGAACTCCAAAGAAAAATCAGGTACCCTGAAGTTGCCCGAAGAGCCGGAATTGAAGGAAGAGTTTACATTCAGTTTATTGTGAACGAACGTGGTGAGGTTGAAAACCCACAGGTTATGCGTGGAATTGGCGGTGGTGCTGATGAAGAAGCACTTCGTGTTGTAAGTCAGGCCAGATTCACTCCGGGTATGCAAAGAGGTAGACCGGTTCGTGTACAGTACAGTTTGCCGATATTTTTCCGTCTGCAGAACTAAACTGACTTAGTCATTATTATTAAGGCACCTTTGCATTGCAATGGTGCCTTTTTTTATTTCTTGTCGAGGCGTTTCGAAAATGTTAGCAACACGCTTCTAAGATTCTCAAATCCTACTTTTTCAACTGCCTCACTAAGGGCGAACCATTGTAAATCCGTAATCCCCTCTTCTGTTTGGGGACTCATTTCAACATTGGGTTTGTGAATCATAGAGTACCAAACAGTTGTCTTTCCTATCAACTCTCCAGATTCCTCATATTCGTGATATGTATCACATAAATATTGGTCAATATCGGGCATACTAATTCCTACTTCTTCAGCAACTTCCCTTACAGCACATTGACCTATCTCTTCTCCCTCCTCAAGTTTTCCTTTTGGCAGATCCCAGACCCCGTTTCTTTTTATCAAAAGTACTTCAACATCATAATTACTGCGTCTATATAGAACTCCGCCACCCGCTTTGATCTGCTTCAAATCAACTCTTTTTATCTTGATCTTTTTCGGCTGATGAGCCACTATCTTTCTTCTTTTCATCAGCGTAATTCAATCTCAAATTTGTAAGTGTTTGGTTTAAATATGAGCTAATCTCATCCGGTAAATTCCCTTTCGTAAATTTCTGTATCATAATAAGGGTATCTATGGCATACTTAGCAGATTTCAGATCTCTCTCTGCTTTCTCTGTGACAGGGTTTACCGTTTTTCCCATTCCCATCAATGCAATCTGTTCATGCTGCTGAATAAGCATTACAAAAAGTAACTGTTGCTGCTGGTCTTCATTCAGCTTTTCACCATTTGATTCTTTTTCACTCATGAGCTTGAATAATTTGATTTCGTTTATAATTTATTTCGATCAATAGATAAAGAGTTTGTATACTAACTCTCCATCAAAAAAATACAAAAAACTGATTTTTATAATGGCAATTATTCATCCTTTTAAAGGCTGGTTACCCAAAGTTGAACACGCTGATCAAGTTGCTTGTGTACCTTATGATGTTATAAGTACTGAAGAGGCAAAACAGATGGCAGAAGGAAAACCAAATAGTTTTTTACATGCAATCAGGCCTGAAATTGATCTGCCTGACGGACTTCCGTTCAATGATGACAAAGTGTATAAGAAGGGTGCTGAGAATTTAAACTCATTACTCAAATCTGATCTATTTTACAAGGATGAGAAACCCGCCATTTATATCTACCAGTTAGAAACTCCCGATCACAAACAAACGGGGGTATTTACATGCGCCTCAGTTCAAGATTATGATAGTGACATCATCCTAAAGCATGAGTTAACAAGACCGGACAAGGAGGATGACAGAACCCGGCATATTTTAACACAAAGTGCTCATGCTGAACCGGTGATGCTTACGTTCAGAGACAGTGAAGACATCGCTTTTCAAATTGAAAAAACTACCATTACTCAACCCCCATTAATTGAGCATAAAGGTGAAGGTGGTGTCATTCATCGCATCTGGAAAACTTTTTCTACTGCTGACTTTGTTGAGGGGTTTTCAAAAATCAAACATCTCTACATTGCTGACGGACATCATCGGTGCAAAAGTGCATCCCGGGTTGCAGAGGAGTTACGTGCAAAGAAT
>SKGY01000161.1 GCA_007117235.1 Balneolaceae bacterium | reverse complement strand
CTCTTCGCCACCCACTGCTTTTCGTATCTGATCAGCTTCTCTGTGTACTTCCGGTCCTTCTGGCATAAATAGTCTGTGATGTTAATTTTACCTTTCAAACAATCACACAATACTGATGGTTCTTTCTTTAAATGATTTTTTATTGATACTGTTCATCTGTTATAAAAAATGCTAGTAAGTGAGTCCCCCTTTGAAGGGGGACTAATTTAAGTTGATCGAATATTGATTCTGATATTAAAACGAATGTCATGGGTAGTTCTCTTGAATGTGCTTGACGATTTAGGCAGAATTTGACTGAATCCGTACTCAAAATTCGCATTCAAAGTGTTTGAAAACCGATAGCCAACTACAAATTGTGCGTTTATTCTGGTTTGACCCGTTGGCGGTCTTGGATTAAAGCTGTAGGAATCAGGATTTCTATCTATTGTAGTAGCTCCATCCTGAAGCGCTCTCTCTAAATCTGCATCCAGCAGGAATCGTTGTTCAGTGTCTTCAATATAATTTCCGGTCAGACTCAGATCCACATTGTTTGCCAATTGTTCAAAAAATGGAAATTTGAAGTTTCTGAGCGTGTATGCAAACTGCATTCTAATACCTCTCGACAACCGTTCAGCTATTTGAGAGTTTGAAAATGCCAGACTTGTGATGTTGCTTGTTTCATAACCGATTTGAGTTCGTAATCCTGTATCCCAGGTTACATTCAGCTGAATAAGCGGTGAAAATCGTTTCTCAATATTTACTGATGTAGGATCAAATTCCGGCCTGAAGTCTTCCACGTTGTAAGCCCCAAGACGCCGGTTAATAACCTCATCCGGATTGTTATTTAAATTCCATCCTAGTCTGTATAAACCCGTGTAGGCATGAGTCAGCGTAGCACGCTGCATGTACTTTCCAATAAAAGGAATAAATGATTCAATACCGGACCAGTTCACCCTCCAGTTTGGCAGTGGAATCGGGGTAAAGTTTTTTCTGCCGATTGATGAACTTCTGCCCAAATATGCTTCTCTGAAATCTTGCTGTAAGCCAACCCCATTCAAGACCGTCCTTCCTCCTTCGGGAGTTGAAATCACATTTTGATCGGGGCTCATATTATCAAATGCGGTTTGCAGCTGACTCCTGAAAAGATCTCCATAACCGCTGCCAAATGCCCAGACGCTCGTACTGATATTACCGGATGCACTGGCAACAGTTGAAAGTGTGTTATCCGGAAATAGTGAAATGGATTCACTCACTCTCTCATCCCACTGTGTAACCCAGTTCAAATCAACAGAAATATTGTTGAATGGATTTAATCTGGATGTGAGTGTAATATTATCTGAATAGGTATTATTTGCCGGAATTTGAATAGAGGTAATTCCATCAGGGTTGCTGATCAATCGATCCTGATCAATACGTTCACTTATTCCCAGCCGATAGCCAAATCCGGGCGTAAATGAATCACCGCCAAACATATCAAAGAACCTTGGCCCTCCGTCAAATCCGGCCTGAGATGCTGTTTTAGAGTCATTATAGTTTATTTCAACACTTCTGAAGCTGAGCATTGCCATCAACATCCGGCGGGTATAATAGCTTACATTTTCTCCTAAAGTGAACCCTTCATGATCTTCAACATTTCGCTGGGTTTGACGCTGTCTCGACTCCTGCCTGTTTGCCTCTTCCGTATTTGCATAGAGAGGAATTCTTCGGAGTAAGTTTTCGGTATCCATTCGCACTGTGTGATCGAGTCGAAATGTATTAGAAATTCTGGCACCAAGATCAGATCCAAAAGGAGAATTTTCCCATCTGTATCCTCCCGAATAACGGCTTGTGTATGTGAGCCAGTTAAGGGCTGTAATCCGATTCAATCTTGGCTGCCAGTTAGCGGTATAGTTTTCTGTGTAGTTACTTCGGCGTGGCGAAATATCACCGGAAATCAGATCTCGAAACACATCAAAAGAAGGGTCAGGATTAAATGCTGTGCTGTCAGGCCCGGTTAATCCCGCATCACTTATTGACACTCGACCTAAATCAAAAACACTTTGAGCCTGGAAAGATGTGGTAATCGAACGGGTTAGGTTGTATCCAAAACCAAAGTTTGTATTGTATGTAAAACTGTGGGTCTGTTGAGTTGGTAAAAGATCCTGCCCCTCAAATACACGGCGGGATCTCTCCTCATATGATCTTCTTGTACTCGCTGATGTGGTAACGCTATTGGGCATTAGTCCAAGCTGGACTCCTCCCAAAACCCCAATGATGGGTAGATCGCTCATAAACCCAAAAGGGCGCAAGAAATCTACATTTCTGAATGTATGATTGTAACGAACAGAGGCATTGTAATTCCAGCTATCCTGAAACCGATATTCAGGATTTCTGCCATTATTTGTGTTGTAAACATAGTTTATGGTTGTATTATCAATCGTATATCGTGCAAATCGGTTCTGCGAATTTCTTTTCGTCAGGTTTGACAAATTTACTGAATACGTATCTGTGAACGTCTCAATTTCACGGGTTTGAAGTCGTATCAAATCATCCTGTTGATCTTCATTCAAATCGCTTCGGGAGCGAATGGCATTTTCGAAATCTGAAAACCGTATATCCCCTTGATTTGGCAGATATTTTG
>SKGY01000112.1 GCA_007117235.1 Balneolaceae bacterium | reverse complement strand
AAGGTGTTTTTTTGAATCAAGAAATTCTTGAAATCCACCCCAAAAAGATATGAGTTGAGGTGAATTTAGAGTTTTAGTTTTCTTGAGATCCTCATATCGTTTTTTTACTACCTGTGGAGTGGGTGCCAATCCATCACTTTTCATTAAACTGATGACATGTTCTATATCAGAGATCAAAGAATCAACGACTCTTTGTTTATCAGAGTAGTTTTTTATCCCTGTTTTTAATGAACCATCCGTGATGTGATTGGATTTAAGATATAAACCTGATGAAATAGATGACTCGGTGGTTTTTCCGTTTGGTTTTTTCCCACGAATTCTGACATAGAGAGGAAATAGATTTTCAGAATTTGGTTGGTTCTTATCCAGTTTGAGAGATATGTTCATACTAAAGAGTTTTTCTTCAGTATAACATTTTGGGGAGTCATATGGGGAGTAAAGAGAATAAAAAAAGTGTAAAGTGTTAAAATAAAACACTTTACACTTTCGATTAGTCGGGACGACAAGATTTGAACTTGCGACCTCTCGACCCCCAGCCGAGCGCTCTACCGTACTGAGCCACGTCCCGTGTAAATAAAGATTAAAATTAGGGGTAAATCAGGCTAAACACAATGTAAAGTTACATCTCTTACCCAAATACAACTTTTTAAAAACGATTCCTGTTCAGTTTTGTACTTTAGCCTAGTACAAATAAAAATTTCCCCAATAACAGATCCCAATTAATATGAGAACCTATCTTATTGTACTTCTCTCATTTCTTGTTTTACCACTTTTTGTTTCTGCGCAAAGCAGTTCAGATAGCGACCCCGACAAGAAATTTAACGACCTGATTGAAAATGCCACCCATATTGACGGCTTCTTAAGTTTCTACCAAAAAGATGGTAAACTCTTCCTTGCAATCACAGAAGATCAGCTCGACAATGACTTTTTGTTAAACTATAAAGTAGCCAGAGGAATTGGAGCAGCCGGTCTTTATGGAGGCACGATGCTCAATATCTTTGAAGCTGAAATAGTAGCTCTCGAGAAACGTGAAAACAAAATCTTCCTCGTAAATAAGCCACACCGATATGTTGCCGAAGAGGGAACACCCCAGGCCCGTGCGGTTGACATAACATATGGTACCTCAGTATTGGAAACCGCTGAAATTGCTGCTACAAACTCTGACGGCGTAATGCTCATTGACGCCTACAACTGGTTTGTTGGAGATCTTTCCGACATTAGTACCCGTGTACAGCGCGCGGTATCAAACAGACCCGGTCAGCCCGGAAGGGCCACTTTCGATCGCGGTCGAAGCTATGTTGAGATGGTTGAGTCATTTCCGAAAAACAGTAATGTTCAGGTAAAACTAACTTTCCGTAATCAGGAAACATCTGCACCTCGAACTGTTGCTGATCACCGATTTATTCCGGTATCAATATTCTACTCAATCGCTGAACTTCCTGAAGAGCCCATGAAGCCGAGAATGGCTGATGATCGTCTGGGTTATTTTATGACTGTTCACAAAGATTTTACTGATACCACTGATGATTTTTTCCAGCGATACATCAACCGTTGGAGATTGGAGTGTGATGGTCCTGCCGGAAGTGATGGCCTTTGTGAGCCTAAAAAACCAATTACCTACTATCTTGAAAACACCATTCCTGAGCGATACCGACAGCCGATGATGGAGGGTATTGAAGCTTGGAGCGTTGCATTTGAAGAGGCAGGTTTCCGCAATGCCGTTCGTGCAAAAATGCTGCCTGACACTGTTTCAGCCGGTGATATCAGATATGCAACATTACGGTGGAATGTGTCCGATCAATCAGGCTATGGAGCAATTGGCCCATCAGTTGTTGATCCGCGAACAGGTGAAATCCTTGATTCAGATCAGCTCTATGAAGCCAACATGTTTGTGAACTACAGAAATACATTCAGAAATTTTGTTGATCCCCAAACAGCCATCACTGAGATCTATGATGTGTCAGCCGAAGAGCTGGAAGCTATGTCGATGGGCATCAAAACAGAATCGTTTTTCACAGAGATGGGTACTCAGGCTAATCTGTTAAGAGCGTCAATGCTGGCGGCAGGTTTGATGAAACCGGGAGATGCCCTTCCCGATGAGTTTGTTGATGAAGCAACACGCTGGGTTACCATGCACGAAGTTGGCCATACTCTTGGTCTCCGGCACAACTTTCGGTCTTCCACTGATACACCTTTAGATCGACTCCATGATAAATCATTTACGGCTGAGAATGGCGTGTTTAGCTCTGTAATGGACTATCCATCTCCAAACATTTCAGCTAATGGTCATGATCACGGACACTTTTACAATCCGGGCGTTGGAAGTTACGATCGCTGGGTTATCAGTTACGGATATACACCTGATGATGATAAAGCAAAAGAAATTGCCCGACGTGCAGCTGAACCGGGTCATGCTTACGGAACGGATGAAGATGCCAGGGGAGCAAGTGCAATTGATCCGGATATAAACGTCTACAGTTTAAGTGATGACCCTCTAGCCTGGGGTCGTGATCGCGCAGACATGATTCGCGGAATGCTGCCAATGCTACCTGAGATTGCTGTGAATGATAACATGCCTTACTATGAGGTAACAGATCTTTTCCAGAGTGCCTTCTTCCAGTATGCAAGAGCACTCGCGCCAACCGTTAAATACATCGGCGGGCAGTATCAGTATCGTGACCACGTTGGTGACCCTAATGGACGTATGCCATTTGAAGCCATTCCACTTGAAAAACAGCAGGAAGCACTCCAAACTATTATTGACTATGCATTCGCTGCAGATGCAATTGATCTTCCACAGGAAGTATTTCAACAGTTCGGCGCCAACCGATGGAGTCACTGGGGGCAAAGTAACACCTACTCAGGCCGAATAGATTATCCCCTTCACAGAACACTTCTTGGCGTTCAAACGAGTTTGCTTTCACAACTCCTGAACCCAACACGTCTTGAGCGAATCAGAGATACAGAAGTAAGATTTGGTTCTGAAAACACTGTTACTATTCCCGAAATGATGGGCACCGTTACTGAAGCAATTTGGAGTGAGGCATGGCGTGCTCCCGGCAGTGATATAAATAGCAACCGACGAGATTTGCAGCGTGCACATCTTGACGGAATGATTCAATTGATTACCGATGCACCATCCGGTACGCCGGCTGATGCTCGGGCAGTTGCGAGATATACGCTTCAGGATCTGCATGAGCGACTTGAGCGACGTCTCACACCACCAACATACAATTTTGACATCTATACAAGAGCTCATCTTGTTGAGTCGAAAGAGCGTATTGAGCGTGCTTTACGGGCCGGGCTAAGTCTTGAGAACTAGCTAAAGAACTCGTTTCAGGTTTTTTGAAGAGAGCTCTGTTTCATTATGAGGCGGGGCTTTTTTTATTTCTGTGGAATTCTTCTCACTTTCTTGCGTTACCACTAAAAAAATAAATACTATCTTCATCCATGATGCATTTACGACTTCTAATTCTATTCATTACAACACTTTTAATCATTGGCTGTTCAACAGGTACTGATATTGACGAAGTAGATTTCGGAGCGGAGTATAACGTGGTGGTTACCGATGAATTTCCAAATCTGACTGATAGCGAACTTCAGGTTGAAGTCTCTTACAGTGGTTGCGACCCAAATCATGAGTTCTCTCTCAATTTTCGCCAAACTAATGTGTCTGAATATGATGTATGGTTGACAAAGGTAACCCCTGATCAAGACTGTCAAGCGTTTTTTCAGGAGCTGGTTATTCAACCTATGCCTGAAGAGATCCGAACCGGAAGAGTGGTTTTCTTCGGGCCAAATGAAAGAATTGTTTTGAGAGAGGGGTGATTTCTTAGTTCAACCTCCTAATTCTCACCTATCCTTACCATTTTTCATCTCCCATGACTACATTCACTTAAAGATCTTTTAATCAGATCTTCATATAGTAGAAGAAGGTGTGCCTTTTATTCCTTTTTGCCTGAAGACCCTATTCAGACCATACTTTATCAATTTCGAATCGTTCATGTTTCTCTTATACATCATCATAAAATAATCTTATGGCCAGATTAACCGTTCTATTAGTTTCGACACTGATATTTCTTTCTTGTAGCTCAACACCACCCGTTGAAAATCCTTTTGATGGACCGAACCCCTGGCCTGATATTCGAAAAGAGCGAATACAAACGCTCTTACCAGAAGCAATGAACCGAGCTGATGTGGAAGCGTGGGCTGTGTTGTGCAGATCAAATAACAATGATCCGCTGGCAAGACATGTAGGTTGTGAGAATGCGGTTGCACCTGCAGTTTTTTTATTTCAAATGATTGATGACTCAGTTTACTCCATTGTATTTACACCGCCCGGCGAAGCAACCGCTCTTCAGGATATAGCTCTGCACGACAGTATTGCTGTAGTAAATCGATCTCCCGGTGCTCTTGTTGAGGCAGCGGATTATATCAACCAAAACATTCGTGGGCGAATAGCGCTTAACTACAGTGAGGCTAATGAAATTGCTGATGGTTTGAGCTATTCTCAATTCATCAATTTCACCGATCTGCTGCCTCAGCATGTAAAAAATCGCATCGTATCATCTGAGGAACTGGTTTATGAGTGGCTATCTGTAAAAACACCTGCTGAAATTGAGATTCTACGAAAAGCCGCTGAATTGACTTCAAAGTGGCAGTATGAAGCTTATGAAACCGTGGTCCCAAATCAAACAACCGATCGTGACATTGCCGACTTTTTAAAAGCTAAAATGCGCGAGATTGGAGTTGGAGATGCCTGGTCACCGGATCAAAACCCCGCCGTTAACTCAGGCCCTGATCGCGGACACGCCCACCCAACCGATCGCATTATCCGGCCCGGAAGTGTAATTCAGATCGATTTCGGTATCAGGGTGTATGATATGTGGGTAACAGATATTCAGCGATTCGCTTATGTTCTTCACCCCGATGAAACAGAGCCGCCTGGCTACATACAGAAATACTGGGATGTTGCACGTGATGCCAACAGAATGGTTCTAGAGGTGATGCAGCCGGGTATTACGGGGCTTGAAGTTGACCGTGTACAGAGAAATTGGCTGGCTGAAAATGGTTCAATGAACGTTATGTGGAATACGGGTCACCCTGTAGGTTATGTTGCTCATGATGTTGGGCCAAGCTTGGGTGGTGCGCAAGAAGGACGCGAACCTCATGCCACAGCATATAATGAGCTCAGAGTTGGCAATGTGTTTGCCTATGACGGATTTTATATGTGGGAGATAGAAGGAGGAACCAAAACCATCTCTGTTGAAGAGATGGCTGTAGTTACAGAATCAGGTGCTGATTATCTGACTGAGCCTCAGGAGGAGTTGATATTGATTCGATCTAACTAAAAGTAGCTATCAATCTTCACGTTCAGCGGGGATCAGCATAACAGGAATACTGCTTATTCGGGTAATTTGGCTGCTTACACCACCTATGAAAAATTTCTCCATAAAACCTCTTCCCTGACTTCCAATCATCAGCATCGTAGCATTGTTATCCTCTGCTGCCGTAACTATCTCTTTGGCAGGCGTGCCGAAAGTGACGATAATTTCAGCGTTTTCCCTGGTATGATCAGATAATTGATTTCTCATTATATCAAGCTGCTCTCGATTTTTTTGAGTCACATCTTCGAACGTTGCAGGATCACTGAGTGCCATATAATGGTGACCTTGTACATGAATGATAGACACCTTTTCCACAAGGCCTTTCCCTTCAAAATACTTAACCACTTCAAATGCGCGATCAGCTGTTTCTGAAAAATCTGTGGCATACATAATGTGCTTTAGAGATTTCTCTGCCGACTGTGAAAGAACCAGCTTACGATTGTCAATATCGTCATCATTCCACTTCACCTCTACATTGATCAAGTAAACAGGTAGTGGTGAACGCTGAAGCACTTCAGTTGCCGTACTTCCTAGCAACATCTCCTGAACTTTACTATGTCCACGATTTGCAATAACAACGTAGTCTGCACCACACTCTTCTGCTTCAGTAAGAATTTCAGTTGGCGGATAAAAGTGAACGCCGCTTCGAATTTCAAACCTCACTTCAAACCCCTTATCCTCAAGTCTTTTTTTGTACTCTTTCAGTTTCTGGCGATGCTCGTCTGTTGAAAATTCCGTTCGCCCAGACGAATATGGAATGGGGACAACTACAACCAATGTAACTTTCTCAGTGCCAAATTTTTTCAGGTGTGGCACGCAGTCAATGATCAAATCACTGGCTTCAGACAGGTCGAGTGCAACTATAGCGTGTTTGAATTGATCCTTCATCATAGCTCCTTTTTTCTCTTAATTACGATTAATTCCCAAATATTGATTCTACTTCAATCTACAAAATGAGCGGTTAATAGAACATGGGCAAATCCCTTACGTGGCAACAATTAATTCTGCAAAGGTTGAATAAATATAACGAGGAATTTGATAGATCTGTTCAGTGATTAAAATATTCTTAATCAATTATGCTCGCTAACCATGATTTATGATTATAGTTTTCACAGCTGTAACGTCATAAAGTGCTTCGAATCCTTTTTCACGGCCAAACCCGCTTTTCTTCATGCCGCCAAATGGAAGCTCAACCCCACCACCTGCACCATATCCGTTAACGTAAACCTGTCCGGCATTTATGGCATTGGTAACGCGATGAGCTCGTCCGTTATCTTTTGTCCAGACGGCTGCAATCAGTCCAAACTCAACATCATTGGCAATCCGTATTGCGTCAGCCTCATCCTTAAATGGAATCACTGTAAGCACAGGGCCAAACACTTCATTTTGTGCAATAAAACTGTCATTGTTCACTTTACCCATCAGTGTAGGAGGAAAGAAATAACCCTTGCCTTCCGGCTTTTCTGCCTGAGCAAGAATAGTTGCCCCCTCTTTTTCGGCCCGGGCTACAAAACTCTCCACCCTTTCAAGCTGCTTTTTATTGATGATAGGTCCGATATCGGGATCTTTGTCAGCAGGCCCAACCTTAATTTTATTGAAGCGCTTAATCAGCCCTTCCACCACTTCATCATGAATGTCTTCCTGAATGACGAGTCGTGAACCGGCAGAACATGTTTGTCCGGCATTTTGAATAATTGCATTTACAATTACCGGCATTGCAGCATCCAGGTCGGCATCTTTAAAAACAACCTGTGGTGACTTTCCTCCCAGTTCCAGTAGTACAGGACGAATATGATCAGCTGAATTTTTCATGATGATTTTACCCACTTCCGGTGATCCCGTAAAAGCCATGTGATCGATGCCCGGATGATTAGCCAAAGCACCACCAGCCTCTGTTCCAAGGCCGGTCACAAGGTTTATAGCTCCGGGAGGAAACCCCGCTTCATGAATAAGCTCAAAGGCCCTTACCACGGCAAGACATGCATCCTCAGCAGGTTTAAATACGGTTGCATTTCCGGCGGCAAGTGCCGGAGCAAGTGTTCTGCCCGTCATTTGAAGCGGATAGTTCCATGGAATAATATGGCCTGTTACGCCAAGCGGCACACGCTGGCTGTATACCGTATAATCGTCAGAAAAAGGAATCGTATCTCCGTGAAACTTATCAGCAGCGCCGGCATAAAACTCAAAGTATCTGGCAATCAACGTCGCATCCGTTCTGGCCTGTTTCATAGGCTTGCCCGTGTCTTTTGATTCAAGCTCTGCCAGCTCCTCTACATTCTCTTCCAGAATTTTAGCCACTTTATAAAGCATACGTCCTCGATTGGCCGCATCTGTTTTTCCCCATACGCCGTTAAAAGCCTCTCTGGCGGCTTTTACTGCTGAATCAATATCTTTTTCACCACTCCGGGCTATTTCACCTGCTTTTGTGTCGTATGAAGGGTTCAGCATGTCCAATTTTCCGAGTGACCCATCCACCCATTTTCCGTTGATGTAGTTTTGCGGCTTTGTCATAATCTGATCTGTTTATTTCTGGTAAAATTAAGTCAATTCTACACTTCACACATAGAATAGAGCAAATCAATCACTTACCTGTTCCTATTTTCAATTATCCCACGAATAAGTCCAATTTACTGTAGCCGTCATAGCCAGATTTCCTTCCGGACCCGTGATTCTCAATTCAGATGTATGGTTGTCCACTCCCTTTCCGCTGATTGTAATTTGTTCTCCTAAATACACCGGCCCAACCGCACGATAGTTGACATCTTCAATAACTCGCCCATCATCTTTGTTTTTAAACGCATCGAGCAAAAGTATTAAAAGGTATGGTGCCTGAATCAAAAGGTTTGGATAGCCTACTACTTTTTGGACATAATCGAGATCATAGTGAATTCGATGACTATTAAACGTTAATGCTGAGAATCGGAAAAGTTGAACAGAGTCTGGTTTTGTGGATTTTTTCCAGTCTGGATCAATATCCAAAGGTTTTGATCGGATGGGGTGAGCACCCTCTTCAGATTCTTCCTGATAGACAATCTCCTGCTCCTCATCAATATTAAGAGCGCCCTTTGAACTAATCTGATGCCGCAATGTAACAAAACAGAGTTTTCCCGAACTTCCCTCTTTCTCTTTTACATCTGTTATTGTTGATTTTTTATCAGCCGGTACACCCGCAACCAGTGGCTTTTTAAACTTTATATGTCCGCCTGCCCACATTCTGCGAGGCAATTCAACACGCGGTAAAAAATTTCCTTTAAGAGTATGTCCGTCTATAGCAATATTAGTATGCGGTTCGAGAGGTGTAAAATAGCACCAATGCGAACACATGGGTAGTGGTGTACCTTGCGTAATCGAATGAGGCTCTCTGCTCATTAATGCTTCAAACCTCTGAAGCTGCTCAACCGCCATTGAGTCACTTCTAGTTTCCGTATTCCCAATCCATTCATCATAATTCATAACTCAGACTCTTTTTTTAATAACTAACGAGTCGATACGCACTATACGTTCAGCCCTTATAACAATTTATAAAAAACCCTGTAAAACGGTGTTTTACAGGGCTTCAAATAAATTCGAGCAAACCAAGCTTACTGTTTATCTGCCCCCGCTGTATCAGAAGGATTAACAAATTGCAGCTGGTTGCTTAGCGATGTTTGCAATTCTTCAACGTCATCTTCACTAAGTACTTCGGTGATGTTTTCCACACCAACTTTGATGAGCAAATTATACACCATTCTATTAAACAGCATTTGGTGTGCTGCGGATGTAAGCTGCATTAATTGCTCTTGTGGTACCTGAGCACCACTTAACTTAATTTTGTTAAAAATCGGCTCAAGCAACTTTTCAATTTGCTTGTTAAGCTGGCCTTCAAGTTCTTTAGCGTTTTTATTCTCTTTACTTGTCACTTCTTTTCCTGACGGATCTACTAACTTCATTTTGAATATTTAATTTTAGTCTTGTTTTGTTCATACCATTTAAAACATCACTCAAAGGTATATCGATCCTCTCTCTACCTCAAACAAATCTCCCTTAATTCAGGAATATTAAATTCTTCCGCACGAAATTGCGTAATCAATAAAATTTGAATGCGCTTAAAAGTTGTAAAAGAAGTGAATTGTACCTTTTAGTTTATGATATTGCATGCCTCTTAATTTAAACCAAGACGCACTCTCATGAATAAACGTTACTTTCTCTTTGTCCCGATGTGGGCATTTATATTCGCTTTTCTTTTCTCGTCTGCCGCTACCGCTCAACAAGAAGCTAATTTTGAATTAGCTGAACGCTTTACAGGCAGCAAAATGTCAAATATGACTGGAAGCACTTTCCTTCGTCCAAACTGGATTGAAGATCAGGACAATTTCTGGTATGAATGGGAAGACACTAATGGCAAAAAATGGGTTTACGTAGATGCCCGACGTAGTACAAGCCGACCACTTTTTGATACTAATGCTATTTCAGCTCAGCTCTCTGAAACATTCAACCGAGGTTTCAATGCCAACAATCTCGATTTGAAAGATTTTGATTACGACACAGATCGACAGCTTTTCAGCTTT
>SKGY01000222.1 GCA_007117235.1 Balneolaceae bacterium | reverse complement strand
CAACAGGACTCCCATTAGCCATTTTCACCATTTCCGGATAAGATACCCAGTAGGGTGCCGGTATGATGACTTCATCTCCGGGATCGATGGTGGCTAAAATGGAGAAGCCGATCGATTGCTTGGCACCGTTTGATAAAACAATCTGATCAGGAGAGAAATCGAGATTGTTATCTCGTTTTAACTTCTTGCTCACCGCCTCGCGCAATTCAGGCATACCGGTATTCATGGTGTAGCCGTGGAATCCATCAGTGATCGCTTCAATTGCCGCATTGCAGATGTGGGCAGGCGTTTTGAAGTCGGGTTCACCGGCACTTAACGAGATTACAGACTTACCCTCCCTGGCAAGCTGTTTTGCTTTTGCGGTGATTTTAAGTGTTTCTGATGGAGAAAGATGCTGCGCGAGTTTGGATATCATAATGTGCGTAAAGAATTTGTGTGACTTAAAAAGGTACCAAAAAGGGTGCCGTATGTCTATGGGAATTTCTTACTGAATTCAGAACCAAGAGTCCCCCTTCGAAGGGACGAGGGGGATGACTCACTAAGCTAAGATACTACTCAAAAGTTCATTATTTAGCCTTGAATCAAATACTTTTCATCCTCCATTGCCCTCCGCTTCAGGCGGAGGGACACTCTTCAACTAACTCCTATCTCGCCTGTCCCGACGCATTCGGGGAACTCACGTTAGTTGATCTGTTCGCTGAGTAAATATTGTGCCACCGCAGCAAGTACAATAGCATGATGAACAGTTCCATTCTGTACCAGTTCCAGAAATTCATCAAATGGAATAACATGAAAATCGATGTCTTCTGACCCATCCTGCTTTTGACTGCCGGTGAATTCACAATCTTTTGCTACAAAAAGATGAGTAAAATTATTCAGAATAGCAGGGTTTGAACTTGTTTTGCCAATCTGTTGCCAATTGGATGATTTGTACCCGGTCTCTTCCAGAAGTTCTCTTTTTGCGGCGTCAAGAGGATTTTCATTTTCGTCTACCATTCCACCCGGAATTTCAAGTGTTACCTCGTCCACTCCGGCGCGGTACTGCTCAACCAATACAATTTCATTCTCTTTGGTTAAAGCTATCACATTTATCCACTCTGGGGCTTTCAGTATGTAGAAAGGATGGTCAACTTCTGTATCGTCTGACTTAAGTTCTAATTCGTGAAGAGAAAAAATGGGAGTTCCATAGACTTTCTTATCTTTGATGACGCTCCAGTGGGGCTTCGTGAAATTAAAAAATTCAGACATAGTTTAAGAGTAGGTTTATGGAGAAACGTTTAGAAATTACAAAAGAGTCGTTCACCACTGAAAAAGAACTTATAAATGTGGTGAATCGTGCCTGTGATCTGATGGAGAAGATTTACGATGAAGGTGACTATCCTAAGTTAATGGTTAAACGTGCATGGTCTGAGCACAATCCTATCATTACCGGCGAAATGGCACTGCCGCATGCATACAGGTGGTATTTGTCGCGCGAAATGAAGAAACTTCTCGAGAAGAATGCAGAAGTTAAAATCTTTCCATCACGCCCCAGGGTTGAACTCAACGACCCGATGCTTTTCGACAATGCTGATGAGGATGAGTGGGATATCACACAGAAGAAACTATTTTTGTTTAGTCCAGAGCGGATCGATATCTCTCTAAACAGACTCGAACATTACACGGCAACAAAACCGGAAGATTTTCAGCGATACATTCTTTTCACAAACTATGATATGCATGTTGAGGTGTTCAATGAGCTCTATCCGGATTGTGTGAAGCCAGATCGTCCTGCACAAATGCCGGCATATCATCACAAGCTGCCCGAAAACAAAGGGTTTACGCTCGTGAACATTGGGGTAGGGCCATCCAATGCAAAAACGATATCAGATCATGTTGCTGTACTAAGGCCGGATGCATTGGTGATGGTAGGACACTGTGGTGGACTAAGAAACCACCAGGAGATTGGGGATTTTGTTTTGGCAACAGGTTTTATGCGTGATGACCGGGTATTGGATGATATTCTACCACTTTCCATACCCATTACACCGAACCATATGTTGAACGTATATCTGAAAGAAGTTCTGGATCAGTATGAACGCACGTATCGATTGGGCACGGTTTATACCACTGCTAACCGCAACTGGGAGTTTATAAAAAAGCGCGCTGTTGAACAGATTCACATCAGCCGCAGCCTTGCTGTTGATATGGAGTCGGCCACGGTAGCAACCAACGGGTATCGATATCGTGTTCCGTTTGCAACTCTTCTGTGTGTGAGTGATAAACCACTGCACGGCAAGCCGAAGCTGACCGGAGCGGCACAAACGTTCTACGAAAACTCCAAAGAGATGCACCTCAAAGTTGTGATTGAAGCGCTTGAGATGAGTAAAGCGAATAATCCCGAGGGTCTGCCAAACTCAAGCATCAGGGCAATTAATGAGCCGCTGATGGGTGGGCCGGAGTAGGTTGATTGGCTAGAGGCGAGAAGCCAGATGCCAGAGGTTAGTTTATTGTGGTTTTAAATAGAATCGTCAGATTTGAAAGAGTCTGGCGGTTTTTTTGTTTTGTGGAACTATTCAGGTTGTTCCATTAGTAGGTAAGACTACGCTGTAATTATTCTTAAAGAGAAAATAATTGTTGTTTATCAATAAATATTTATTGATAATAGGCGTGTGATAAATAATTTTAACATGCTGATATGAAAATCTTCGGAAGCTGGTCGATAATCTCCTTTCTGCGAATAACTGCTCAATTAATCTGGGCGGCTTTGATTGTTACTATTGCGATGCATTTTTTGTTGTTTGGGATTTTTATCTATTCGGGAGGTGAAATAGGGGCCATGTTTTCTGTCTATCTGGACTCATCATTTTTGGTTAATCACCTGAAAGAAGTATTGGCTGAAGAACATGCATTTCTGTTTTCGGCCGGTAGTGTAGAGATGAGTTTTACACCGCTTCGGGGAGAACTGTTGAGTGGATCCGTTTTATTACTAATTCAAATTGGAATTTTTGGATTAGCACTATATGGTTTTTCGGTTCTGAAAAGGGTGTTAAACACTATGCATAAAACTGACACCTTTACAGCTCAAAATGGATCAGATATTCGAATTGTTGGAATTCTTCTTGTTATTGCTGCACCCATTCTTTTCCTGTTTGAGTGGGGTGTAAAGCTCTACTATGAATCTCACATGATGACAGAAGAGATTATGGTAAATCTTCCACCGTTTGATTTCACTCTCTTCTTTGCCGGACTAATCTGTTTTGTGCTGGCTGAGATTTTCAATCAGGCCTCCATAATGCATGAAGAACAAAAACTGACGGTGTGATTATGGATTCAATGAAAAACAGAGACTCGGTTTATTACTCATACATAATCATCAACTTCTTCTGGTATGCTTTATGCGGGTCTGCGATAATTTTGCTTGGAATAATCTTTATCCAGCATGCTTTTGGTAATTTACTGAATACCATGAGTGTTCAAATTCCAATAAATGTTGATCAGCTAACCCTTCAATCAGCTATCGACTCTTCCATGATATCGATAGACCCAGCTATGGCTTCTCTGAATGTCGAGTATATAATAAACAATCATTTTGGGCTCTATATTGGGATGATGCTTTCTCTTATCATTGGAATGGCTCTGTTTTTAACAGGATTCTTCCAGTTACGTATGATCCTTAAATCTGCCCTGAATGACGATGTATTCACATCGGAAAATATCAAACGCCTTAAAATAATAGGCGGACTAGTAATTCTATATACACCAATTCAATGGATCGTATATCAACTGTTTGTTGTGCCGATAGATAGGGAACTGATAGTAAATGAGATAACCATCAGTCTGAATTTCGAAATTGGCAGTTTTGTGTTTGGATTGCTGTTATTTGCCCTTGCTGCAGTGTTCGAAAAAGGCCATGAAATGTATCAGGAATTAAAATTGACGGTATAATCATGGCCATAATCGTAAACCTTGACGTGATGCTGGCCAAGCGAAAGATGTCGCTGACGGAACTATCAGAAAAGGTGGATATCACCATGTCGAATCTTTCCATTCTTAAAACAGGAAAAGCGAAAGCTATTCGCTTCTCAACTCTTGAGGCAATTTGCGAGGCGCTCGAGTGTCAGCCGGGCGACATTCTGGAGTTTCAGCCGGAATAGTTTTAGTAAACAAAACTTAGTTCGTGAGTCTGTGCTGAATAAGTTGGGATAAGAATCACCACTTTGTGTCTTAAACTGCATTAGGAGATTCTGATCCGCCAACCGGCGGACAGAATGACTATATAAAAAGAATTTTGTAAGGATCTTCTCAAAACTTGTTCATACAGATAAAAACATTTGTATGGAAACAGAGAAATTTGACCCGACTAAATATTTTGGCAGAACTGTTCAGGAGATGCTGCCTGATGAACAACCCAGAGAGAAACTTCTGAATTATGGTGCTGATTCGCTATCCGATTCAGAACTGCTCGCTATTTTACTTCGTACCGGCTCAAAAGGTTTGAATGTGGTTGATACTTCAAAAGCCATGCTTAATCATTTTAACGGACTTAGAAATTTGTCGAAGCAGGATTGGCAATCTATGAAGGTGATTCCGGGAATTGCCAAAGTTAAAGCAATTACACTTGAGGCTGTGTTTGAGCTTTCAAGGCGACTGCAAATGGCTTCACTTGGAGATAAAGTGACCATAACTTGCCCGGAGGAGGCAGCACTGTTTTTCAGGCCAAAGTTGAGGGATTTAAATCACGAGGAGTTCTACGTAGCCTTTCTGAACAACTCAAAAGTTGTTACGGGGTGCCGAAAAGTGAGCTCGGGCGGCAGCACATCTACAATTGTTGATGTGGCTGAAATTATCAGGCAGTGCATTATTAATAATGCGAACTCGATGTTGCTGGCTCATAACCATCCATCAGGTTACGCAAAAGAGTCAGCGGCAGACATTAACCTAACAAAGCGAATTTCAGAAGCAGGAAAAATAGTAGGTATTCCGGTTGATGATCATATCATCATTGCCGGTGATGAGTTTGTTAGCCTTCGTAATAAAAATTTATTCTGATTATTCTTAAATATTTGCTCAATAAAATCTATCTCTTATATTGTTTTTCGGGGTAAAATAAAACAGTATAGTTATGGATTACACAGAATTAGTACATGCTATTCAAAATGGAGACGATGCGAAGGCTAATAAATTGTGTGCTGAAGCTCATCCCATTCTTATAAAATATTTGATCGCAAATATGGGAGCATCTCAGGAAGATGCTGAAGATGCAGTTCAAAAGATGTTTGAATTTTTAATACCAAAAATTCAAAAAGATCAAATAAAAAGACCCGGCGGACTCCTTTCATATATGTTAATGGGTTGTCGCCATGCCTTTCTGAAAAATATCCGTGATTATAACATTAACGATCAGGAGCCACTTGAAGAAGATCCAAGTATTGATGCCACACAAATTTGGAATCTTGTAAATGAAGAGAGAGCATCCATTCTTAAAAAATGTATTGAGAGTTTAAAGAGTCATTACAAAGAGATGGTGCAGTTTCTTTTTCAATATCCGGAAGCTGATGCAAATGACATTGCCGAAAATTTTGATATCTCGATAAACAATGCATGGATAAGAAAGCACAGAGTAATCAAACAGTTAAGCGATTGTGCTCAATCAAACTACTAAATGTCTATCACTATTTTTGTAAGGAATTCTGAAAATCGGGTTCATACGACCGAATGGTGTGTTAAAAAATCAGGAATACAGTTTTCAAGATAAATTAATATTGATAGAGAAATGGAAGACCAAAAAATCATAAAAGAGATAAACAGATACATAAAAGGTGAGTTGGGTCCGGCAGAAATTGATGAGTTATGGATTGAGTTTTTAAAAAACCCTGAGTATTACGAATGGTTTGAAACGGAACTGCACCTTACCAAGCTGGCAAAAGATCAAAAGTCAGGTAATATTCACCCCCTTGCAAATTCAAAGAAAGAGCAAATCAACAGTTTGCAAAAGTATAAAAAATGGGCACTGGCAGCCGCAGCCGTATTGGTGTTAAGTGTCGGATTGCAGATCTTCTCACTTTCAGGTGAGGATGCTATCTACAATCAGGCAATCGCAAGCATTGAGTATTCAGAAATGGCCGGCGCTGATGTGTATCGCTCTGATGATGATGTTACAAATGATCTTGATGTAATTATAAATCAGGGTTTAGCTTATGCCTATAATGGTGATGAGAAGCGGGCAATAGAGACATTCAAGAATATTTTGAACAATAATCCCAATAAGGAACAACGTGCACGTGCCGATATGAACCTTGGGATATTATTCTACAACTCAGGTGAATATTCTGAAGCAGTTACCCATTTCGCTTCAATAACAGAGAATGAGGAGGTTAATACCTTCTTTAAAGAGAAAGCTTGGTGGTTTTTAGGCAATGCTTACTTAAATCTCCGAGAGCTAACCGAAGCGAGACAGGCTGTGTTTAATGCTTACACGCTTGATGGGAGATATCAAAGCCCTGCGTTATCATTACTTAAAAAACTCGATCTGGAATTGGGCATCATTCCTAAAGATCCTGACGAGAACTAAAGCTCATCATTTAATCATGGAGCAGGAATTGGCTGCTCCATATTTTTTGCATGACTCATAAGCTGTTCATGTACCGATAGTTTATGCTCTCCTTTTCCGGGCTTTACTTTCTTATACTCACCCGTAGGACCTAAAATCCATCTTTGCTGATTATCATTAAGAATAGTATTCAGTAGAAACTGAAGGTATTTCTTGAGTGAAGGCTGTTCGATAGGTGCGAGTGCTTCAATTCGTGCGTCCAGATTACGATGCATCCAGTCGGCTGAACCGATATAATAGAGATCATTGCCTCCATTGTGAAAATAGTAGCATCGGGAGTGTTCCAGGAATCTGCCGATAATTGCGTGTACCCTGATATTTTCACTAAGCCCTTTTTTACCGGGTATAAGTTTGCAAACGCTTCTTACAATCAGATCAACACTAACACCGGCCTCAGAAGCTTGATATAGTTTTTGAATGATGTGTGAATCTTCAAGATTGTTCATTTTGCCGATTATCTGCGCTTTTTCACCCTTCTTTGCCTGCTCAATCTCTTTGTCGATTAAGTCGATAAGAGGTATTCTCATATTGTTTGGTGCCACAAGCATTTTCTTAAAGCTTTGGTCCGGGGCATATCCGGTGAGTAGATTAAACACGTCTGTAATGTCTGAGGCTATCTCTTTTCGGGAAGTAAAATACCCAAGATCTTCATAGAGTTGTGCAGTATCGGGATGATAGTTTCCAGTTCCTATGTGAACGTATCGGTTAAGTCCGTCTTCTTCTTCACGAACAACGATCGTCATTTTCGAATGTATTTTTAATCCCGGGAAACCATAAGAAACATGAACTCCCGCTTTCTCCAGTCGCTGTGCCCAGGTGATATTTCTCTCTTCATCAAACCGTGCTTTTAATTCAATAAGTACAGCCACTTGTTTTCCGTCATCAGCAGCTCTGATCAGTGCATGCATAAGAGGAGAATCGCTGGATGTGCGATAGAGAGTCTGTTTTATTGCCAGAACTTTAGGGTCATCTGCAGCCTGCTCAATAAAGTGCTGAGTGGATGACTCAAAGCTGTGATATGGGTGGTGTACAATAAAATCACCGTTCTTTATTACGGAAAAAATGTTGGGTGTTTCCTGATCAATTTCATGCTTAAACACCGGATGAAGAGTGGGTGTCCATTTAGAGAATTTCAGTTCTGAGAAATGCTCCAAATCATATAGTTGAACAGCATCTGCAAGACCAATCGGCCCTTCCATTTCGTAGACATCATGCTTGCTGACGCCAAGATGACTTAGCAGGTATGATTTTACATCATCGGGTGTGTCTTTATCAATTTCTAATCGTACCACTTCAGCAAATCGACGCTCCCTGAGTTCATCTTCAATCATTTCGAGCAGGTCGTCAGCTTCTTCCTCATTTCGTTCTATATCTGCGTTTCTAGTCACTCTGAAAATATTTGCAGACAGCACCGACATTCCCGGGAAAAAGCGATTTATTTTATTTGCAACCAAATCATCAACAGATAGCAGGATAACTTTCTTCCTGGTGCTCTTTAACTGAATCCATCTTGGCCGGTTAGCTGGAATTTTAATTCTCGCAAAATGATCTTCAGATGAATTCGGATGCCTCAGTTTAACAGCCAAAGATCGGCTTTTGTTAGAAATGAATGGAAAAGGATGGGCTTCATCCACAGCAAGCGGTGTTATTATTGGGTAGAGCTGATTTTCAAAATAGTCATCGGCGGTTGACCGCATGCTGTCGCTTATATTCTCATACGTCTCAATAATAATCTGCTGTTCTCTCAATGCAGGGATAAGTTCATTAAAGTAACAATCGCGATATTCCCGAATCATTTTACCGACATCTTTCCTGATGGCTGTTAGCTGCTCTTTAGGGGTTTTACCATCAATCGACAGATCAGTAACTCCGGCATGAAATTGCCGTTTCAATCCCCCAACTCTTTTTTGAAAGAATTCATCGAGGTTTGAACATACAATCCCAATGAATTTAACGCGCTCAAGAAGAGGTACATTTTTGTTTTTTGCTTCAAAAAGTACCCGCCAGTTGAACTTGAGCCAGCTCAATTCATAATTGATAAAGTACTCGTTTCCGGAGATCGACAGATCTTCGTTTATAGTCCGGTTGTTATTTTCTTTTCCGCTCAACGGTGAATTCGCTTTAGAGTTTGACGAGTCGGGTTTCCCATCGCCGCTACTTTGTTTGTAAAAAATATGATTCGGTGAAAAAGAAGGAGAGCTCATAAGTTGTCCTCTTTTGTATCTTTTTCGGATTGAAGTATAGTTATTATAGTATTACCATAGTTTAAACAAATAAGAAATCAGAATGTTTTGCAAAATCCTTTGTTAGATCCGGAAGAAAAAGATCAGGTTATTGAGGATACACTAAGGCCATCATCTATCAAGGAGTTTGTTGGTCAGCAGAAAGTTATCCAAAATCTGAGTGTATTTATCGAGGCAGCAAAAAAACGTGGTGAAGCGTTGGACCATGTTATTCTATCCGGTCCTCCCGGATTGGGTAAAACAACGCTTGCCTACATAATCGCCAAAGAGATGGGTGTTCAGATCAAACCCACCACGGGCCCGGTTCTTGAAAAACCGGGAGATCTTGCCGGGCTACTCACCAATCTTGAGGAATGTGACGTTCTTTTTATAGATGAAATTCATCGTCTCAACCCGATTGTTGAGGAGTATCTCTATTCAGCTATGGAGGATTATAAACTCGATATTGTGATAGATTCGGGTCCTAATGCAAGAAGTGTTCAAATTGATCTGAATCATTTCACGTTAGTAGGCGCCACTACAAGAAAGGGCTTACTTACAGCGCCCCTTCGGGCTCGCTTTGGTATCGATATGAGGCTTGATTACTACGACACGGAGTTATTGCAGCGAATAGCGATGCGAACTGCTCATATCATAAACTTTGGAATAACAGAGAAAGGCGCTCATGAGATTGCAAGACGAAGCAGAGGCACTCCGAGAATAGTAAACAAGCTGTTGAGACGAACCCGTGATTTCGCTCAGGTTGATGGAATGGATGCAATCGATGATGCTATTGCAGACAAAGCGCTCAATGCTCTGGATGTAGATAAAAACGGACTTGATGATATGGATGTCAGAATCCTCAAGGCGATTATTGAAAACTATGGCGGCGGACCGGTTGGGCTTGGCACATTGGGCGTAGCAGTGGGCGAAGATAAAGGGACTATTGAGGAGGTCTACGAGCCATTCCTGATAAAAGAAGGTTTTATGCAGCGAACACCAAAAGGTCGTGTTGCGGCAGCAAAGGCATATCAATATCTGGGGATAAAAAAGTCAGACAACCAACATGGTGATCAGTCATTATTTGACGAGTGATTGTATTGGGAGTCATCATTAATGAAAGCGAGTAAGATTTTTTGTACTTTCTACCCGCTCGGAAATGATGCCGAAGCAGTACAGTGAAGACATAACAGAGTTATTACCTATCAAACGAATATAGATGAAAAGATTATTTACATCAGAGTCTGTCTCTGAGGGACACCCGGATAAAGTTTCAGATCAAATTTCTGACGCAATTCTAGATGCCATGTTAAAGGATGACCCTGATTCCAGGGTTGCAGTTGAAACATTAGTAACTACCGGTCTTGCAGTTGTTTCAGGCGAAGTTACAACAGAATCGTATGTGGATGTACAGGAAGTTGTTCGTGAAGTTATACGAGAAATAGGATACACTAAAGCGAGCTATCGTTTTGATGCAGATTCTTGTGGAGTGTTATCTACCATTCACCAGCAGAGTCCGGATATTGCTCTGGGCGTGGATGAATCAGGGGAAAAACGTCAGGGTGCCGGAGATCAGGGAATGATGTTTGGTTACGCTTCAACAGAGACCGACGCATATATGCCGATGACGCTTCAGTATTCACATGATCTGCTCAGAAAGCTTGCTCACATAAGAAAAGAGACGACACTTATGCCATACCTTGGACCGGATAGCAAGAGTCAGGTTACGGTTGAGTATGATGAAAATAACAGGCCAAAAAGAATTGATACCGTAGTGATTTCAACCCAGCATGATGAGGGTGTGGATCAGTCACAAATCAAACAGGACATTAAAAAACACCTTATTTCAACGGTTATACCTACCGACTTGATGGATTCGGAAACCATTCTACACGTTAATCCAACCGGTAAATTTGTTATTGGCGGACCGCATGGCGACACCGGTTTAACAGGTCGTAAGATTATCGTTGATACATACGGCGGAAGAGGTGCTCACGGTGGTGGCGCATTTTCAGGAAAGGACGCATCAAAAGTAGATCGTAGCGCAGCATATGCTACCAGACACATAGCAAAAAATGTTGTTGCGGCTGAACTCGCAGAGGAGTGCCTTGTGCAGGTTGCTTATGCAATTGGTGTAGCTGATCCGGTCTCAATAAATGTGAACACATACGGAACAGGGAAAGTGAACGATCTTGATCTGGCAAAAGCAATTGGCGATACATTTGACATGACCCCATCAGGAATTATCTCCAGATTTGATCTCAAAAAGCCGGGCTTCAGAAAAACGGCGGCTTATGGTCATTTTGGAAGAGATGAGTTTACATGGGAAAAATTAGATTACGTTGACAAAATTGCCAATGCCGTAAAGTAGTTTTATCAAATATCTACGCCTAAGACTTCTAAAGCCCAATTGTGCATATCACATTGGGCTTTATTTATTTTTACAAACAGGTAATGAATAACTATGTTAATTCCTGTTCTAGTCAACAAATAGATAATCAAAGAAACCATGAAAAAAATAGTACTATTTGGGGTTCTGGTATTGGCCGGTGTGTTATCACTTCAGGCTCAAGACCGTCCTCATGTTTTTGAAGGAGCTGAAATTATTCCCATTGTCGGTGAACCCATTTCAAACGGTGTTTTGATCGTACAGAATGGCGAAATAACAGCAATAGGGTCATCAGGGTCAGTAACAATTCCAAGAAATGCAGTGCGCCACGATGTTTCGGGCAAGGTTATCATGCCGGGCTTGGTTGATACACATTCTCATATTGGCGAAGGAGATGGAGGCGACAGGTCCTCTGCCCTGCATCCCGATGTTCGCATCATGGATACGATAGATCCGATGAGCAAAACATTCAGAAAAGCGATGGCAGGTGGTGTCACAACCGCAAATATAATGCCCGGTTCCGGTCTGTTAATGAGCGGCCAAACGGTTTATGTGAAAACAAAGCCATACACCACCATTGAACAGATGTTGATTTATGTTGATGAGGAATCCGGTATATATGGCGGCCTGAAAATGGCTAACGGTACCAATCCACTCAGAGCTAATGGCTCTCCGGGCACAAGAGCAAAATCAGCAGCTTTAGTCAGAGAGCTCTTCCTGAAAGCTCAGGACTATAAAAAGAAAGTTGATGAAGCTGCCGGTGATCCTGAAAAAATGCCTTCCAGAGATCTTCAAATGGAGACTTTGGTTGAAGTGCTGGAAGGAAAACGAATTGTCCATAATCACACTCACCGACACGATGATATCTTAACAGCCATCAGGCTCTCTGAAGAGTTTGGTTACAGATTGGTACTGCAGCATGTTAGTGAAGCGTGGAAAGTTGCTGAGGAGATTGCGGCTTCTAATGTAATTGGTTCTTCAGTAATAGGTCTCGATTCTCCGGGTGGAAAAATGGAAGCGATAAATTTATTGAACATCAATGGTCGTGAACTGGAAAAAGCCGGCGCACCGGTAGCATTTCACACGGATGACCCAATTGTGGACTCACGATTTTTTCTCAGAATGGCTGCAATGGGAGTTCAGGAAGGGATGAGCAGAACTAAAGCACTTGAAGCGCTGACAATTACCGGCGCAAGAATGATGGATCTTGAAGATCGTGTTGGTTCGCTTGAAGTCGGTAAACACGCCGACTTACTCATTCTCTCTGGTGATCCATTTAGTGTGTACACAAAAGTTGAACAGACCTGGATTGAAGGCGAGAAGGTTTGGGACAGAAGTAATCCGGAAGATCGGGTTTACGCAACCGGTGGTTACGATATTTTCCGCTTCACAAACATGCACTTACACGACTAAGGAGATTTTGATATGAAAATTATGAAACAACAAATGAAATCAATGTTGTCACTGCTTGTTTTAACAGTGATGATCGGAATGAGTGCAGAAGTAGATGCGCAAATTGCTGTAAAAGGCGAAACAGTTTACACCATGAATGGAGCTGCCATAACAAATGGTGTTGTGCTTATTCGTGATGGTAAAATTGAAAATGTAGGAACTGCCAACCGTGTCCGAATTCCCAATGGGTATGAAGTCTATGAGGCGAAAGTGGTTACTCCCGGATTGATTGATGCCCGTTCAGTAGTTGGCCTGGCAGGATACTACAATCAGAATCACGATCAGGATCAGCTTGAAACATCCAATGCTGTACAGCCCGAGTTGAGAGCTTTCGATTCTTACAACGCCCGTGAATTTCTGGTGGGGTATCTTCAGAGTCATGGAATTACAACGCTGCACACAGGTCATGGGCCGGGCGCAGTTGTGAGCGGCCAGACGATGATTGTAAAAACGACCGGTACCACGGTAGATCAGGCACTTGTTGATGAGACTACGATGTTGTCAATTACGCTCGGGTCAGGTGTGAGGAGTAACTTCAGCTCGCCCGGAACGCGTTCAAAAACGGTTTCAGTTTTGCGGCAGGAGTTGATTAAGGCTCAGGATTATGCTCAGAAAAGAGCTGACGGCGAAACGAATGGTACAGATTTGAAATCTGAAATACTGGCTGACCTTATCGACGGAGAAGTTACCGCTATGGTATATGCTCAGACAGCTCATGATATCATGACGGCTTTAAGAATTCAGCGTGAGTTTGGGTTCAAGATGGCTCTTGAGGGCGCTGCCGAAGCCTATCTTGTGATCGATGAAATCAAAGAGTCAGGTGTGCCGGTTATTATTCACCCCACTATGGTAAGACCTTCCGGCGAAGCTAAGAATTCAAGCTTTGAAACAGCGGGTAAACTGCATGAAGCAGGAATCCCGATTGCGTTTCAAAGTGGATTTGAAGGTTATGTGCCTAAGTCGCGGGTAATCCGATATGAAGCTGCAATTGCTGCTGCAAATGGGTTGGGAATGGAGAATGCTCTTCATGCCGTAACGCGTGGTGCAGCAGAAATTTTAGGAGTCAGTGATCGCGTTGGCACACTTGAGAGAGGGAAGGATGCAGACGTCGTTCTGTTTTCCGGAGATCCCTTTGAGTATCTCACTGATGTGGAACTGGTTATTATAAACGGTAATGTAGTACACAGCAAAGAAGACTAGAATATCCCCCTTTGAAGGGGGAAGAGTCCCGACGGCTGTTGGCGCGAGGGGGGATGATCCTCTGAGCTAAGATTGTGCTCATATATTCTTTATTAAGATTTGAATAAAGAGCTTTTCATCCCTGTCTACCAAAGCGTTTAGCCAGGCAGGCCTGTCTGCCGAGGTAAAGCCAGGCAGGCCCCATTGCCCTCCGCCTTAGGCGGAGGGACACTTAACAACTAGTTCTTATATCGAACTTAGCAGAACGTATTCTTATGCCTTTCTTGTTCTGTTAGAATAAACAGTGCTAAAACATCCATTTTTCACTGATAGATTTCATATTTTTCAAGTTTTGAAATTACCCGCATTACATGTCAAATACGACTGCAGATTCATCATCAAAAATTTCAAGTAACGGCAAACCTACTTCAGAGAGACCTATTGTTATTAAAGGGGCAAGGGTTCATAATCTCAAGAATATTGACGTAGAGATCCCGAGAAATAAACTGACTGTGATAACGGGTGTATCGGGATCAGGGAAATCGAGCCTCGCTTTTGATACGATCTATGCTGAGGGTCAGCGGCGATATGTTGAGAGCCTGTCAAGCTATGCGAGGCAGTTTTTAGAGAGAATGGATAAACCGGATGTTGATTTCATGCAGGGAATATCGCCTGCCATGGCTATTCAGCAAAAAACGACCTCATCAAATCCACGCTCAACGGTTGGCACATCAACAGAGATCTATGATTATGTGCGACTGCTGTTTGCTCGCGTTGGCAGAACAATATCACCCGTTTCAGGCAAGCAGGTAAAAAAGGATACAACTGAGACCATTATAAAGGAGCTTTTTGAAGGGTTCGATGAGAAGACGAGATTTTATGTCCTCTTTCCAATTGAACTGCGTGAGGGCAGGAAGCTCGATGAACAACTAGCTGTACTAAAAGAGAAGGGGCTTGTTCGGTTGCTCAATGTGAATGACGAGTCGATGATTGATCTGAGCAGTGATGATGCCGATATCAAGAAAGTAAAACCGGCTGATTACAGGGTGTTGGTTGACAGGCTTGCAATAAAGCGTGATGATGATACCAGAAGCAGAATTGCAGATTCCATTGAAACGGCATTCAGGGAAGGAAACGGGCGGTGTTCAATAAAGATAAGAGATGGTGAAGAGCTTCCATTCAGTGAACGGTTTGAACGCGATGGAATGGAGTTTCTGGAGCCCACCCCCCAGATGTTTTCATTCAACAACCCGTTTGGCGCTTGTGATACATGCGAAGGCTTTGGAAGGGTTGCCGGAATTGATGAAGATCTTGTAATACCCGATCACGACAAAACAATTCGGGGTGGTGCAATTGCCCCGTTCGACTCACAAAAATTCAGCAAACATCTCAGAGATTTTGTTCGGGAAGCGGCTAAAGATCAGCTGCCGATTGATGTACCCTATAAAGATCTGGATAAAGAGACAAAGAAAATTATCTGGAATGGAAGGGGTGGCTACATCGGGATCCATGGATTTTTTGAGGAGATAAAAAAGCAGTTTTATAAAGTTCACATGAGGGTGCTTTACTCAAGATATCGCGGTTACAGCAGATGCCCGGATTGTGAAGGTTACAGGGTTCGAAAAGACGCCCTCTATATAAAAGTTGGTAATCTGCACATCGGGGAAGTTTCGGAGATGACTATTGGTCACGCCCGCACCTTTTTTGAAGATCTTGAGCTTACTGATTTTGAGATGGAGGTGGCAGGTCAGATACTCTATGAGATCAGAAAACGCCTCAAGTATCTTGACGAAGTGGGGCTTGATTATCTTACGCTGGATAGACTCACAAACACACTGAGTGGAGGGGAGTCTCAACGAATAAGCCTGGCAAACTCACTTGGCAGTTCATTGATCGGCAGCCTATATGTACTGGACGAACCAACAATCGGTCTGCATCCCCGCGATAATGATAGATTGATCAATATTTTGAAATCTTTAAGGGATATCGGTAATACGGTATTGGTTGTAGAGCATGACCCTGAGATGATCAAAGCCGCTGACAACGTTATTGATATAGGGCCATTTGCCGGTACATACGGTGGCGAAGTGGTTTTCAGCGGTTCGTATGAAAAGCTGCTGAAGGCAAAAACGTTAACGGGTAAGTATCTTAGCGGAACCAAAGAGATTGAAGTCCCGAAAAAGCGAAGAAAAGGCAATGATAAATCTCTTCTTGTTGAGGGTGCATCAGAACACAATCTGAAAAGTATTGACGTTGAATTCCCGCTTGGCAAGATGGTTTGTGTAACCGGAGTTTCGGGGTCAGGAAAGTCAACCCTGGTTCATGACACACTCTATGCAACCATTCAGAAAGAGCTTGGCACCTGGAAAGAGAAAGTAGGTAGAAACAAAGGTGTATCAGGATTGCGACATGTTGAGTCTGTAGAAATGGTGGATCAAAGTCCGATTGGGAGATCAACAAGGTCTAATCCGGCTACGTACACCAAATCATTTGATGGTATCAGAGATCTGTTTTCAAGCACCAGGCAGTCGAATATCATGGGGTACACCCCGGGACATTTCTCCTTTAATGTACCCGGTGGCAGGTGTGAAAGTTGCCAGGGTGAAGGAGTTCAGAAAATAGAGATGCAGTTCATGGCAGATATTGAACTGGTTTGTGAAGAGTGTGGCGGCACAAGGTTTCGGAAAGATATTCTGCAGGTGAAATACAGGGGCAAAAGTATCCACGATGTACTGGAGATGAGCGTAAGTGACGCGATCGAGTTCTTTGTCGATGAAGCAACAATCATTAATAAACTACAGCCGCTTGAAGATGTAGGTCTGGGATATTTAAAGCTCGGCCAAAGCGCGACTACTCTTTCAGGTGGGGAAGCTCAGAGGGTGAAGCTTGCTAAATTTTTATCAAAGACAAATCAAAGCAATACACTCTACTTTTTTGATGAACCTACAACAGGTTTGCATTTTGAGGATATAGCAAAACTTCTCAATTCATTCAATGAACTTGTTAATCAGGGTCATTCTGTAATAATTATAGAGCACAATCTGGATGTAATTAAGTCGGCCGACTGGGTAATTGACATTGGCCCGGAAGGCGGGTTTGGTGGTGGACAGGTTGTTGCGACCGGCACACCCGAGGATATTATGAAGGTTCATGAGAGCCATACAGGTCGATTTTTGAGAGAGGTTCTTGAGGTTAATTGATCTCACTATGTGATTACATTTTTCTTTTAGAGATGAATTCAATTTATTAGTGTGACAAATGTTGAGGTAAGCTATCCTTATACATACAATATTCACTAATCAATGAGATATGAAATCAATTAAAGTTCTACTGTTGTCGAGTTTATTCTTGGCATTTACCGGTGTTATAAGCGTATCTAACGCACAACTGCCCATTGACTTCGGCATAAAAGCCGGAATAAATCTTGCAAATTTTAGTGGTACGGATGCCGATTTGGACTCGCGTCAGGCCTTTGTTGTAGGAGCGTCATTAGATATATCACTGCCCATGTTTCCGGTCGGTATTGAATCGGGCGTATATTATTCACAAAAAGGTGTTGAACCGGGGCCCAATACTCTAAAACTGGATTATATTGAAGTACCTGTATTGGCAAAACTAAAATTTGGCCCTCCGGGACCGTTTAGTCCGCACGTTGTTGCTGGCCCTTATGTTGGGTTTAACATTGTGTCAGAAATTGAAGACAATGACGGAAATACCTTTGAACTTGATGATTTCATCAATGAAGTAGATTTTGGGGGAATGCTGGGTGTGGGTGCAGATTTTAATTTAGGTCTCACCAAGTTAAGTGCTCAGGTCAGATATAGTATGGGATTAACTCCTGTTTACACAGACCAGCTAGATGATGGTGAGAGAAACGCTGTGTTATCTGTTGTGGTAGGAGTCAGGTTTTAAAAAAAAATTAACCTTGAAAATCTTATTAGACTAAGATTTAAATAAGTAAAGAAATGATACGATTGTTACTGAGCATTCTGCTATTTGTGATGGTGATGTTAATAGATTTTGCAAAAGCAGATGCTCAGGCAGTCATCAGGCCAGGCCTATTGTCTGTTGAGGAGAGATCTGTATCAGATGATGTAAATGGAAGGTCAATAGTACCGCCTTTAAATGAAAG
Source organism: Balneolaceae bacterium (assembly GCA_007117235.1). GTDB lineage: Bacteria > Bacteroidota > Rhodothermia > Balneolales > Balneolaceae > Rhodohalobacter. The sequence continues at coordinate 11,622 of SKGY01000222.1, read as the reverse complement.
ACAGGGAATAGTTCGGATCACTGTTGCTAGGAATTATTACTTTTCCATTCATGATGTAGCCAGATGGATCCGTGATGGCAATATAGTGTTCGATCGTGTTGATATGGAGACATCAAATGTTTCTGTCAGAAACGACGATGATTCGATTCAAATGAATTTTAATGTGGGCTTTATTGGCTCATCTGAAACAGTTGAGAGAAGGTTGCAAATAAGATATCCTGAAGGACATTTTGAGAACTATTTTGATTTTATCCGTTTATATAAACAAAAAGTAGTCAAATATCATATAGGGACAGTACGTGCCCCACAGTTTGCAGAGGATTTCTTGCCGACCGGCAATTTGGTGATAGAGTCAAATGAATCAGAAGTCGATATCGTAGTATTTAACGATCGCGGGGAGCGGATTTCTGAAAGGTTGCTGATAGTACCGTCTGCTGATGGTAATTCATATACGACAGAATTCACAAATATACCTGTGGGCAGTTATATAGTAAGAGCCTCGAAAGATGGTTTTCCAACAAAAACCCTATCTAACATTGAAGTTTCAAACAGGCAAACAGTGTCTGAGCGAATTATGCTGAGTGTAAGTGATACAGAGCGGACGGAGAGCTCCAGTGTAAATGAAGAAGTTGTATCTGCACCTGTTACAACCGATGAAGTTGTAAGAGATGATGAAATTAACAACAATACAGATGAGGAAATGTCGGATGAAGTTTTTATGGAAGTTGAAGAAAGCCCTCAACCGGTTGGGGGGATGGGGGCATTTGCAAGTTATGTAGGTGATAATCTTGAGTACCCGGAAGTTGCGAGAAGGGCAGCAATCCAGGGTAGAGTTTTTATCCGAGCTATTGTAAATATTGATGGAAGCTTAAGTGAAATTTCCGTTTTGAGACCGGTGGGCGGCGGCCTCGATGAGGAAGCAGAAAGAATAGTCAGGGAATACCCCGGATGGGTACCCGGCACTCAGGGTGGCCGACCCGTAAGATCATACATAACGTTACCCATTCTCTTCAGTCTTAATTAATGAGTTATATCCAAATATATACATGCCCCCGATTCAGAGATCGGGGTTTTTTGTGACATTGTCTGTCGCAATTTGAATTATTTATAATCGATGATTTCTAAACTACTCTATTTAAACTGGAAACTATTTCTGGCTCGGCTAACCAATCTGCAGACAGTTCTGATAATTGGTTATAGTCTGTTTCTGGTAGGTATGTTTATAAATCTTATGGGATCCGCTCTTCTCGTGATCTTCCTCGACAGTTCATCATCATTACAGCTGGATCTGCCCTGGCTTACACCGGAAATTCATAACCTGATACTGCTTACATTTGCCACCATCTTCTGGATCATGCACTTTTCTTTTACCAGCACTCGCCTGCTCAATATGGAGGAGAACAGGAAGCTACTTGCGCTTGGTTATCCGGCCGGAAAACTTTCGTGGCACCTGAATCTTATGTGTCTGTACCACCCGGTAAATGTAATTTATAATCTTACCTGGCTCGTTTTTCTATCTCTTCAAATCAACTCGGCTTGGAATATTCCAATAGTGGTTGGGGCCGTTCTTCTCAATTACGGGGTAATTTACTCCATCAAACACAGGTTTCTGTATATGGTAGAGAAACGGTTCAAAGTGATCATATTCAGTTTCATATTTGTCATATTTGGTGTGATTTCAGTGCTTGCTATTCTATCCAGAAGAACGCAATCTGTGTTAAATGATTTAGCGATTGAGTTTACTCAGCTGGTTGGTGCGATGGAGTTGCTGCCGGGAGGGTTAATGTTCAGGTCGGCCAAATACAGCCACGAACCACTTCTGACTGCCGTTCTGTTTTTCTTTATGGTGCTGCTCACTTACCTGGTATTCAGAGATCACTACTACAAAACGATGGAAGGGTTGATGAGGCCATCAACCATAAAAATTCGAAAAGATGTAAGCCGGCTATGGGTATTTCTGCAAAAATGGCTGGGCGACAATGCGGGTAAATATTACTATTACGTGATGACCCATCCTTATAATAAGCTTCAAATTTTTGCCGTCGCATTGATCCCGCTTGTCTACATTCCGCTGCTGTTAATTGTTGATCTGGGTGATATTTCCATCATTCTTATAGCTACTATGCTGGCAGCAATTCCGGTTGCCTTGCTTGGAATGGGAATGGCAAATATGTTCGGGTACGAACATCGGGAGATGCTTCTTCATATGCAGTTTCCCGGTTCTATTGAAAAACAACTGAAAGAGCGTTTTTTGGGAATCATAACTGTTCCTCTATTTATTTTTTATGCAATCACTGTATTTGAAGTGATTAAACTGCCTCAATTGGGAGATGTTTTTTCAATCTATATTGCCAACACCTTCTTCTTTCTCTGCTTTATGATTGTGTTTTTATGGAGCAGCTTTTATCAGTATCAAAAAGCGAGCTACAGTACATTTAGTTTCAAGCATCCAATCATTCCACAAAAAGTGACATTTACGATGTCATCAGCAATTTTTGTTCTTGGTTATACAGTGTTTGTTCCGTTAGGTGATCTGCACATATACCGGCTCTGGATTATGACCGGTCTCATTGTGGCGATTGGGTTTTACATCTGGAAAAATTTTGATTTACTTGCCAAAGCCTTTAAGGCTAAAATTTTAATTAAGCTTTGGAGTAATTTTTAGAATGTTAACAGCAAGGCATGTTTAAGTTATTTGTAATTCTAAATATTCGGCTTTGGTGGAGATCATTAAAAGGTGCAGAGATTGGTGCCATTCTGTTCTACTCACTATTTTTGATTCTCATTCTTGGGCAGTTTATTGGTATTGCAATTGTGCTGCTCTTTTCATCCGAAGTTGATGCTGTTCAGGAAGCCTATCCATGGTATACAGCGGACGTTCAGTTGATGGTAAATCTGCTCTTCGTAAATATGTTGTGGCTCACACAGCTGTTTTTCACCAAAATTGGCAGATTACGAATCAATGATAATCGAAAATTGCTCGCTTTAGGTTTGCCGGTTTCTAAATTGACGAGATACCTGAATCTTGCAGGTTTTTTCCACCCTGTTAATCTGCTGTTCAACCTGATATGGTTTTTTTACCTGGGGCTGTTATCGAGTACTCTGTTTCAATTCTTAGGAATTATCCTTCTGATACTTGTGAATTATGGTGTAATAAACTCATTCAAGTGGAGGTTTAAGCTCTTTGCGGATGAAAATCTGAAGTGGATAAATGGATTTTTGTTCATAGGATTAATGGTGATAATTTTTGTCAGTTTTGTGCTCGACATCAATGAACTATTTTCTGAACCGCAGCAACTCGCTGCGATAGTCAACAGATGGTTGATCTATTCGCCGGGCATGATTTTTTATTGGATCCCATCCATCAGTTCCGGACAGTTTTTGGTTTGGTTTGCACTCTCTGTTTTTGTGGTGTTAATAGTTCTGTTCACTAAAGATCTGCACGAACATACCCGTAAAGCGCTACGAACTCCAGCTGCTTATGTATCTGCGAATGAAAATTCTCAGAGTGTCTCTATATTTATAAAATGGTTGGGTAAACAGGGGGGGAAGTTTTTCTATGTGGTTTGGAGCCACCCTTACAGCAAAACTCAATTCATTCTTACATATCTGCTGGTGATGCCATACATCTTTTTTATGAATGATGGATCTGCTGTTGGAAGCTATATGGTAGCTGTATTTCTTACGCTGATACCCATATTATTTCTGATGGTGATGTTGTCCAACCTGTTCGGATTTGAAAATAGAGAACTTCTTTTGTCTCTGCAGGCACCTGTTTCGCACCATACAATAATTAAAGAGCGATTTATCTCTGCATTTAAAATTACACTGTTGTCTCTGATCACGGTAATTATGGTGATACCGATTTTGTTTACGGAGTGGCTGACTATGCTACAGGTTTTTCTGGGAATACTTTTTATAACCATGGTTTTTCTGCACTACGTTCTCGACAGCTGTGTTGAAAATTATAAAAAAATAGAGCACGTCAGCCTGATGTCTGTTTCGAACCCGATAGTACCGGCATCAGTCACATTTACAAGTATGTTTATGACTATGATACTTGGAATTGCGACGTTCATCTTTTACGATTCAATGCAGTGGTTACACGTTACACTGATACTCATAGGCACAATTTTATTAGGATTTTGGTTTACAAAGAAATTCGCCCGAATTTCTACATCATTTAGAACAAAAGTTATACCCCAATTATGGAACGAGCTTTAATTATCAAAAAGTTGACAAAGTCTTACGATAAGGAACCGGTTCTGGTAGAACTGGACCTTGAAGTTCCAAAGGGGACTATTTTTGGATTGATTGGGCCAAATGGCGCGGGGAAAAGCACGCTCATTGGAATTTTGACCGGACTTCTGGACTACTCTGAGGGCTCCATCGTAATTAATGATCTTCAATATACCCCTTCAAACGAGACGGAGATAAAAAAAGATGTAGCATCTGTTCTTCAACCGCCACTGCTATTTGAAAATTTTACCAGTTACGAATTTGTTACCTATGTATGTGAGATGTACGGTACCAATTCACGGGATTTAAATGATAAGATAAAATCACTTTTCTCCTATTTTGAAATCACAGAGTTTACTCACGTTAAAACAAAGCAACTCTCTTCAGGTAGCCGTAAGAAGCTCGCTTTTTGTGCAGCCATTTTAACCCAGCCGAAACTACTGTTTTTGGATGAGCCTTTCGAAAGTGTAGATGTAATATCGATTGGGCGTATGAAAAATGTACTCAGAAAGCTGAAGGAGAATGGCTCAACAATTTTTATTACGAGTCACATTCTTGAGGTTGTTGAAAACCTTTGTGATGATATCGCTATTCTTCATAAAGGTAAGATTCTGGCTTATCTCGACTCAGAGTCAAGAAAAGAGCTGGAGAAAAACTCCAGCCTTAACGAAATATTTGAAGAGTATGTTGAAGTGCGTCCAACACACCCCGATGAATTGAATTGGCTCTAAATTACTTTGCCTCTATAAGTGCTTTTTTGATCTTCTTACGTCTCTTCTTAGAGATACCGATCACAACGGTTGGAATCACAAAAAGTGTAAGGATTGTGGCAAATGCCAAACCGCCAATAACAGATCGTGCAAGCGGACTCCAGGTTTCTGAACCCGCTCCAAGTTCGAGAGCTAGAGGAATCATTGAGAAGATGGTTGTCATTGCTGTCAACAAAATAGGACGCATTCTACGCTTACACGCTTCCAAAAACAGAACAATGTAGTCATCAGAATCTTCCTTGCCTTTTGTGTTCAGGTGAATGTAATCAAGTAAAACAATTCCATTATTCACCACAATACCAATCAGAATAACAATACCGATATATGCCGGAACACTAAGTGGCGTACCCGTGATGTATAAAAAGACAAGGGAACCAAAAAACGCAAGCGGCACAGAGAACATTACAATGAAAGGATCTCTGAGATTTTCGAAGAGTGACGCCATTACCATGTATGTAAGTAAAAGAGCAAACAAAACAGCAATCATCACTTCACCTGAACTCTCTTGCTGCGAAAATACAGATCCGGAAAACTCATAGCGATATCCGTCTGGCAGTACGATATCATTTTCAAGCAGATCGGTAACTCGTTGTTGATACTCTTCCATGTCACCCCGCACGATTATACTTACATCCAGAAGTGTTTCTCTGTCTCTTCGTGTAATTGTGCTCAAACCCTCTTGTGGGATAAACTCCCCTAAACCAAGAACCGGTATTCTCTGATCACCAATCTGTACGAGCTCAAGTGCGAACAGGTCATCACGGTTTTGAAATTGATCCCGATTATTTCGTACCTGAATTGCAATTTCTCTACCATCTTCCCTGTAAAATCCTGCCCGGGTACCCCTGGCTTGTGCTCCCAAGGCACTGGCAACATTTTGAGTTGAAACGCCTGTTCGGCTTATCTGATGGCGATCAAGTTGATAAACTAACTCAGGCATCGGCCGCGATCTTGGGTTACTTACCGACATTACCATCGGATCATCAATAAGTTCGCGCTCCATTTCAAGTGTCAGTCTTTGTAGAACTTCTACATCCGGGCCAATTAAGCTTACACGTATTCCTCGACCGGACCATCCGCCACGTCCCATTGGTATTCCACCACTACCACCCAGATTCGCTATTTCAATATTCACATCGGGCTCTCGAAGCATCTCCTGAAGTTCGGATGCAATTTCCGTAGTAGATTTTGTTCGTTCACTTCCATCAATCAACGTGATGTTCATTGAGCCACGATTTGTTTCCGTGCTCCGGCCGCTGCGACCGATATTTGTTATGATAGTACGAACGTCCTCATTTTCAAGGATAAGATTAGTGTAATCTCTGAGAGTCTCAGCTGTTGTTGACAATTTTGTGCCGGCCGGAAGCTCAACCCGGAGATCAAACTGGCCTTCATCGGTTTCCGGAAAGAACTCTTTTTGGATATTCTGAAATAGATAACCTGCACCACCAATCACAAGAATAACTGCAGTTATGATGATATACTTTCTGGCAAGTATCCACTCAAGAATGCTGATGTAGTTATTCTCAAGAGATTTAATCCATGAGAAGGTGAAGTTTCGTTTCATAAATTCATCGCGCTTCATAACAAGGGAGGCGAGAACAGGAATCAATATAATTGAAGCCAAAAATGAGCTGGTAATTGCAATAGAAATTGTGAGGGCAAGATCTTTAGCAATAGTACCCTGAAAGCCTGTGAGACCCATTAATGGGATAAATACAGCAAGAGTGGTTAGGGTTGATCCCAAAAGCGCACCGCCAACTTCGTTGGTGCCATTTAGAGCAGCTTGAAATCTGGTCTGTCCTTTTTCAAGCTGATTGGCAATACTCTCAGATACCACAATTGAGTTGTCTACAAGAAGGCCAATGGCTAAAGCGAGCCCGGTAATGGATATGATATTGAGGGTGATATCCAAAAAGTACATAAAAGCGAATGTTGCCGTTAGTGAGACCGGTATACTCATGGCAACAACAAAGGCGATTCGCCATCCACCCATAAATAGCAGAAGGATTAAAATAACAACAACAAGTGCGATAACGGCGGACTGTGCAAGATTCGAAATGGAGTCTTCAATAAACTGTCCTTCATTGCTTAAAACCTGCATGGTAACACTTGAGGGCAAATTGGGATAAAAATCCTGAACTGTTGCGACAATGGCTTGCGCTACCTCCAGTGTATTTGCATCACTCTGTTTCTGAACATCAATGGTAACACTGTTACGGCCGTTGATCTCAACGATGTTGCTGATATCCTCATAATCATCTCTCACAATGGCTACATCGCGCACGCGAACGGGTACCCCGTCATTCATAGATACAATTGTCTGAGCAATTTCTTCTACGTTATTATACATCGACCTTGCGCGAATGCTGTAACTTGTTCGGTCTGCAACCAAGTTACCGATAGGTTGCTGAACGTTATTTCCCTGAATGGCACTTGTTACCTGATTGGGCATTAAACGATGCCTTGCCATCGCTTCCGGGAGCAGGTCAACATAGATGTTCCGGTTTAAACCGCCTCGGGTATCTGCAGATGCAACGCCCGGAATGCGCTCGAAACGCGGTTCAACGTACTCAATGGAGAGAGTGCGAAGTTCATCAAGCCCCAGAACATCAGATTCGAGGCTAAGTCGCATAATAGGAGCGCGGTCAGGATCGAATTGGAAAATAAACGGTTCATTTGCCTCAGCAGGTAGTGATCCCCGAATTCGATCAACTGCCTCTCTTACTTTTTGCTCGGTAACCATGGTATTGGTTCCTGGTTTCAATCTCAGGATCAAAAATGCTCCGCCTCTCCGCACGTTAGAGTCGAGTGATTGAACGCCTTCAACACCCATAATGACAGACTCGATTGGTTCAACAACCAAACGCAGCATATCATCGGGTGCAACATTAGAGTAATTGACGGAAACCGCCATCACAGGAATGTTAAAAGAGGGATACAGAGTAACTTTCAAATTTAAGAGAGAGAAAATTCCAAAACCCATTACCAGCAGCGACATCATTATTGCCGTAACGGGCCGCTTTAAAATTTTCTCAGTAATTGTAATTTTTTTCATCGTTCTCCTCGTGCGATGTGGTTAGTTTGATTCCTTAAGGGGATCAGTCTTATGTACAGCATCAAATCCTGCCTTTTCTACTAGTCCGTTAATGATGAAGTACATAGATGGAACGGCAAATAGCATGAGTAACGTACTCATTGCCAATCCGCCAATCACAGTTCGAGCCATAGGGCTCCACGTTTCTGCACCTGATCCAAGCTGCAGCGCCAGAGGCACCATCGCGAGTATGGTTGTAAACGCGGTCATCAAAATTGGTCGCAATCTTCTGCCGGCACCATTTACGATGGCATCATGCCTGTTTTGACCACGAGACTGTAGAATTTTGATGTAGTCTATCATAACAATACCGTTGTTCACTACAATACCGGTGAGCAGAACCAAACCGACCATTGCCGTCACGCTTACCGGAGTGGATGTAGCCCAAAGCATCAACAAAACTCCTGTTAGTGCCAGAGGGATGGTTACAATAATGATGAATGGTTCAACCAGGCTTTCAAACTGAGAAGCCATTACCATATAGGTCAGTATTCCAGCGATCATAAACGCAATAAGCAGATAGAAAAATGATTCCTGTTGCTCTTCTGCTGAACCGCCAAGCTCGTAACGATATCCGTCCGGCCATTGAATTTCACTGAGTGTTGCATTAGCAAGTTCAGTGGCACTTCTGAGATCCAATGAACCTAAGTCAGCCTCTACTTCAACCATTCGCTCCTGATTTACCCTGAGAATATTAGCTGGACCGGTAAATCGTTCTATGCGTGCTAAATTTCTAAGCGGCATCCAGTCGCCGGCAGGTGTTCGGATTTGCAAATCCTCTAACGATGTGGATTGTGCCCGATCAAAAGGATCAACTTCAACAAGAACCTGAAATTCAAGTCCCTGATCAACAAATGCTGTTGCTACATCCCCTTGTACGGCGTTGCTCAATGCGGTTGCTACCTGAGATGTAGTCATTCCAACTCTGGCAATACGCTCCCGATCCATCTCAACGCGGAGTTCGGGTCGGCCTTGATCGGCAGTGGTGAATACATTCACAATTCCGTCAATACGCTGAAGTCGTTCTACTGCATTTAGTGCAAGAGTTTGAGTCATAGATTGGTCAAAGCCGTAAATCTGAACAATCAAACCGGTTTCACCATCAGGGCTGAGTGGATCTTCTTGTACCTCCCGAATATTTGCACCGGGTACTGCTTCCAGTTTTTCTAAAATATCGGCAGTGATCTGCATCTGGCTTCGGTTTCGTTCATTCACAGGCACCAGTTCAACCCTGATTAGTCCCTGATTTCCGCCGGGATTATCAGCTCCCTCAATTCCTATTTTATCACCATAATCTGATACGATTAATCGTGCTTCCGGCACATTTTCACGCACAATATCTTCTGCCTGAATAATTGTTCGTTCAAGCTCCATCAAGCTAACACCCGGTTCTCGTTGAACTTCGAGAAGAACGTAGTTTTCATCCACCTGAGGAAAAAACTCACCGCCAAGCAGGGTGAAAATTGGAAGTGATGCAATCAAAAGAAGAAATGCGCCGAACACAACAAATCCACTCTTTTTAAGGCTCTTGTCGAGCAATTTTTTGTATCCGTTTTCGAGATTGTCGAACTGTTTACCAAGCCACGGACCCACTCTGTCTGAGAATAAAGATTTTGTAGATTTTGCTATAAAAGCCCAGATTTTCAAAAATGGCCAGGCTAAAAAATAGAGGGCAAAAAGAGGAATTGATGCAAGTCTCGTGAAAACATTCTCACGTCGCCACACCAATAGCTTATTCATGAGATTTTTTGCCGGATCTTTTTTGTCTGCAGTAATAAGTTCAGCTTCAAAGAATCGTGAGGTTAATACCGGTATAAGTGTAATTGCAACCAATACTGATACAATCAATGCAAACGAAATAGTTAAGGCAAGATCACGAAACAGAAGTCCCGCAATGCCGGGTACGAATAGAATTGGCAGGAATACAACTAATGTTGTAAGTGTAGAAACGATAACCGGGGTAGCCACTTCCTGTGCACCCATCACAGCTGCATCTTTCCCGCTTTTACCATCCTCTTTGAATCTGAAAATATTTTCAAGTACCACTACGGCATTATCAACTACCATACCCACAGCAAGGGTCAGGCCAGAAAGTGAAATGATGTTGAGACTCACATTTGAAAAATCCATTATGCTGAAGGTGGCAATAATGGATATAGGTATAGTAATAGCAACAACAATCGCCGAACGTCCGCTTCTTAGAAACAGTAACAGCATGATGATAACCAGTATCACAGCCTGAAAGCCTGTTCGGATCAGGTTGTTGATAGACATACTGATGAAGTCTGCTTTGTTTGTCAGGATATCAAGACTGACATCAGATGGGAGAATATTTCGAATCTCGTCAAGGCCGTTAACAATTCCGGCGGCAGCGCTTACGATATTACTATCACTCTGCTTATAGATATTAATGATAACTCCATCGTTGCCCTGTACCCTTACATTTCCAATAGGCTGAGCAATACCGTCTTCAATTGAAGCAATATCTTTTAAATAAATTGGGTTCCCATCATCAGTTACAGTCACGATACTGTTTCGGATCTCCTCAATATTTTTAAAATCACCAATAGTTCTGAGGGAAAAAACAGTTTCACCCTCAGTCAGATCTCCCGCGGGAACCTGCACATTCTCCTGCCGAAGTCGGTTTGAGATTGACGCGACATCCAGATTATAAGTCCGCATCTGCGTGTTGCTGATGCGCACATTAATCTGCCTGTCGAATCCTCCTGCAGTTTCAGCGGAGGCAATTCCTTCTATTCGTTCAAGGCGCTGCTCAAGCTGCCGGGTAGCGATTGTTCGAAGATCGCGCGGGCTTCTAGTATTTGATGTGAGTGTGAGAACAACTACAGGTTCATCATTGGGGTCGTAAGAAAAGACGATTGGCTGGTCCACATCATCGGGGAGTCCTCGACGAATCATATCAAGTCGTTTTCGAACCTCAGTTTCTGCGATAAACAGATCAGTGCCCCAGTTGAAGTTAAGTTTAACCACCGACGACCCCTGACTTGAAAGAGATCGAACCCTACGAACGCCGGAAATACTCCCGACTTGTTCTTCAATCTGTCTGGTAATTAATGTTTCAATGTCTTCCGGTGCTACACCTTCATAAGTGCTGTATACCGTTATCGTAGGGAAAGATACATCGGGATAAAGGTTAAGACGTAAATTATTCAGCCCAAACAGACCAAAACCGATCAGTATCAAACTGATCATCATAAAGGTAATAGGCCTTGCAACAGCTAATTTAGGTAGGTTTTTCATTCAGATAAGATCTAGTTGTTACTACCTTGTTGTCTATTGCCGCTGTTGTTTTGCATTTGTTCTCTAGCACGCTGGCGCTCTTCGGGACTCATGTTTTGCATTCTTTCCCTGAATTGCTGCCTCTCCTCAGGAGTCATGTTCTGAAAATTTTGGGCTTGAGTAGTGTCAGCATTCGCTGTTGTGTCTGAGATGGCTGTCTGGGCTGATGGTGTTCTGGATGCACCTGACGGATTACTGCCCGCAACGCGTATTCTT